>NZ_JAQMTI010000074.1:0-7755 GCF_028329225.1 Sphaerospermopsis kisseleviana CS-549
CCAATCACCAATCACCAATCACCAATCACCAATCACCAATCACCAATCACCAATCACCAATCACCAATTACCCAATTTCCTCTTCTGCTAATAATTGCCGAATTAACCTAGCTACGGCTTTTTGCGTAAAACGATTAGCAATTTGTTGTCCTAAATAATGTACTCTTGGATTAAAAAGTACCTGCGCTACTTGGGGAGCAAGTTTAGCAGGATCAAAACCTCTCGTTTCTCGGAGAATTCCTAAAATTCGTTTAATATGTTCTAAAGTTTGTTGTTGTTCAACACTTGCACCAGGCATTTCATTAACTGCTGTTAAACCTACCCTTTCTCGGAGTAAAAAAGTAAAATTATGTAAAACGTTTTTACTTACCGCATCCAGCCCATTCACAAACTCATCTACTAACCTATCACGAATAAATACACCGCGTTCAGAAGAGAGAAATTCTACACTCTGATTCATGATTAAATTAAAGTCGTAATCTTGACTATTACGGGCATTTTTTAACAAGTTTTCTAAACGATTCCACCGGAATTTACCATCTTTAAATAGTAAATCTTTCAATGAAGTTCTTAATTCATCAGCTGGATCTGTTAACAGTCGTTTAGAAACATAAGGATAAGCTTCACTGAGAACTTTGAAATTCGGATCTATATAAATAGCAATCCCTTCCAATGTCACCAAAGAACGAATAATTAAAGCGTAATAGGGAGGTACGCGGAAAGGATACTCATACATTAATGCTGATAAATCATCAGTAATGCTTTTAATGTTTAGTTCTGCGACACTCGCACCTTGGGCATTAGCAAAAACCTTGCTAAAAGCCGGAACAATCGGTGTTAAATCTGTTTCTGGGGAAAGAAATTCTAATTTGACATAATCTTGTGCTAATAAATCAAAATCACGGTTAACAACGTGAACAATAGCTTCAATTAAACCATAACGTTGGGGCGGTTTAATTTCGCTCATCATCCCAAAATCAAGATAAGCTAACTTACCATCAAAGGTAGCTAACAAATTACCAGGATGGGGGTCAGCGTGGAAAAATCCATGTTCTAATAATTGACGCAGGGAACACTGCACACCTACTTCAATTAAATAACGTGCATCTATTCCTAGTTCTTTAATTTCCCTCGTTTGAGTTAATTTAATACCATTAATCCATTCCATCGTTAAAACGCGACGGTTGGTGTATTCCCAGTAAATTTTTGGTACATAAATATCTGGGATATGTCCATATAATTCAAAAAAGCGTTCAGCATTTTCACCTTCATGGATATAGTCCATTTCTTCAAAAATGCGATCGCCCAATTCATCCAAAATCCCAACTAAATCACTTCTAACCCGTTTTACATTTTTTTGCACCCATCCAGCTAACTTGCGTAAAATGTACAAATCAATGGTAATTCTTTCTCGCAAATCTGGACGCTGGACTTTAATTGCTACCTCTTCCCCAGTTTTGAGTTTACCTTTATAAACTTGTCCCAAAGACGCAGCAGCAATTGGTTCTGCTGAAAGTTCCGCGTAAATCTCCTCTGGACGACTTCCTAATTCTTCCTCAATAAACTGGTAAGCTATTTCATTAGGAAACGGTGGTAATTGATCTTGTAATTTAGTTAATTCTTCCAAATATATAGGAGGAACTAAATCCGGTCTAGTAGACAATGCCTGTCCAATTTTAATATAAGCAGGACCTAATTTTGTTAATAATTCTCGCAGTTGAACTGCCCGACGACGATCATTTTTCACTACAATTCCCCGTTGCTTATCCCACCAAATCCCGAAAAGATATGACAACGTAGGTCGTAAAACTGTTAAAATTCGCCGCAGAACCTGTAAAGGCTGGTTTTGGTAATGTGCTTGAATCTCTTCAGGATCATAACGCAGTGTCTCAGGTTCAGTTTCAGCTAATACTGTCTGCTTATGCTTTGCTGAGAATTTTGGTGAATTGATCACCAAGACTTCTGTACTATTTTCTGGTATTACTTCAATTAAGGACAATTCGCTTCCGCGACTGTCCTCCACGGTAGAACGAGAACTAGGGGGAAGACTCTTAACCATCATCAAAAAGCCACCAGTGAGATAAACGCTGTTAAATATTGTAACAATATGTTGCGAATACCGCTAGATAAGTCAACAAGCAAGGAAAGTTGTAATCATATCTTGGCAAGGTTTTATCCCAGCTTGATTTTCATCAAGATAGCCATCATCGCCAGGGAAATTCCTACTCAATTGTTCGGTTCTACTACTATCACTAATGCAGAAAAGACTATAACCTCATAAGTATATAGTGCAGTATCTACTTTAGCTGCTGTGAGATGCTCGTCAATTAGATTTTAGATACTCGTTAATCGAGAGGTGAAAACCTGTGTACGAATGGATTTTGCCAAGTTTGAGAGAAGTTTTAGCCGCAAGCCGATCAAATACGGCTGAGTGTTCATCTGCTAAAGCAGAGCAACAATGGCGCATCAGTTTAGCAGCTACAGAACATCTCCTCCTCAATACCTTGGCAACTACGACATCTGACATCACTCAAGGTTTAACCCAAGGTTTAACTCAAGGTTTAGTTTTAACAGCACCAGCACCCTTATTTAGTCAGCCAAAATTAACTAAAAGTTTAAAAACGGTTACTTTTACTGCCCAACCCTTTAACCCTTTGGCTTTGATGCCCTTTCAAGTTTCCGGTGCGATCGCCCAAAGTCAAGAAAATGAGGATATATCCCCTTGGGAAGATCCGCAGCAAATTACAGACTATGCTTACAAGTATAATCATATCTGTCCAGAAGAATCAATTTTACCCTTATTACCTGCCGATCCTCTAGGAGCAGAGCAGTTTTGCTTGGTGTTCACAGAAAATTTTAGATTGGTTTTAGTGTTATCAGCAAACAGCAGCGGGAACAAAGAATTTTTATTTTCTTTTGCACCAGAAGTAGTACAGCAAGCTTGGCAAGTTTTAGGCGCAAGGGTGGTTTTGACTAATCCCGAATTATTTGCTGATTTGGATGCTTTAGTCCAAAAATATCCGGCAACTGCACCAAACTATCAAACTATAATTCAATTTACCCAGTTTTTGCTTCAGGAATTAGCAGAACCAGAAACGGATAAACCAACACATACTATTCCCATCTCTCCACCTACCCACAATCATCTTTCCCCATCAGCAAAACCATCTTCCCGTTCTGATGTGGAATTACTACAAGCTTTTGCCCATGAAGTCCGCACCCCACTGGCAACTATTCGTACTATGACTCGGTTGCTACTCAAGCGGCAAGATTTACCAACTACTGTAATTAATCGTTTGCAAGTTATTGATCACGAATGTACTGAACAAATTGATCGGATGGAGTTGTTATTTAAAGCCGCAGAATTAGAAACTTGTACAACAACAAAATCTGGCAATACCCAATTAACGCCAATGTCTTTGGATCAAGTTTTACAGCAAAGTATCCCCCGTTGGCAACAAGCAGCAACTCGACGGAATTTAACTTTAGATGTGGCTTTACCTCAGCAATTACCAACTGTTGTCAGTAATCCCGCTATGCTAGATCGGGTACTCACCGGTTTAATGGAAAATTTCACCCGCAGTTTACCCCCCGGTAGTTCTATTCAAGTTCAAGTTATTCCTGCCGGTGATCAACTCAAATTACAATTATCACCTCAATTAGATTGTCAAGATACAACTAGAACAATAACACTACCAATTCGTAAATCTTTAGGTCAATTATTAGTATTCCAGCCGGAAACAGGAACTATTAGTTTAAATATTTCTGCTACTAAACATCTATTTCAAGCTATTGGTGGTAAGTTGATTGTACGTCAAAATCCCAAATATGGGGAAGTTTTAACCATTTTCCTCCCTTTAGAAGTTAGTTGTCAACAAAAAGTGAAAATGTAAGCAGTCAGGAGGCAGGAGGTAAATATTTCTCCCCAATCACCAATCACCAATCACCTATTTTTGATCACCGCATCGCCAAAAGCGCACTTCCATAAGCAGCTTCGGTGTTATTAGATGCAACTACAGGTACTTTTAAATATTTAGCTCTAATAGCCGTCCAAGTAGAATTAGCCGCACCACCACCAGCCGTATAAACATAGCTTAATTTATCTGCTCCCAGTTGTTGCAATAATTCATATCCTCTTGCTTCTATTCGCGCCATACTTGATAACAAACCATGTAAAAATTCTTTGGGATCATCTGGTCTAGGTTCTAGTCTTGGGGGTAGATGGGGATCATTAATGGGAAAGCGATCGCCTTCTTTCAACAAAGGATAATAATCTAACTCACTGGCTTGTGATACATCAATTTCTTGACTCAAGCGAACTAACTCATCATCAGTAAAAAAGTGTTTTAATACAGCACCACCAGTATTAGAAGCTCCTCCAGTTAACCATA
Source organism: Sphaerospermopsis kisseleviana CS-549 (assembly GCF_028329225.1). Taxonomy (NCBI): domain Bacteria; kingdom Bacillati; phylum Cyanobacteriota; class Cyanophyceae; order Nostocales; family Aphanizomenonaceae; genus Sphaerospermopsis; species Sphaerospermopsis kisseleviana. The sequence continues at coordinate 4,392 of NZ_JAQMTI010000074.1, forward strand.
AATCTCCTAAACGGTGGCTGTAAATTCCATATCGTGCATCTTCTACACGGGTACGACTCAAAAGTTTCAACACCAAGGTTGAACCCAAAGAAGTTACCGCTTCCCCTGGTAATTTTGCTCCACTAGCTAAAAAAGCCGCAATACTATCTGTTGTTCCTGCACACACCAAGCAATCACGCCTAAAACCAAATTTAGCCGCAATTTCTGGAGTTATTTCACTAATGGGAGTACCAGGTGCTAAAACTTGGGGTAAAAACACAGGAATTTGCATTTTTTCTAGCCATTCTGGATATTGCAACTTTTCTACGTCATAACCCAATTTTAAAGCGTTGTGATAATCGCTAATACCTAATTTTCCATGTAAGAGAAATGCCAGCCAATCAGCTTGATGTAGTAAATATCTAGCTTGATTAAACGTAGGTAATTGTTGCATCCACAGCAATTTTGCCAGGCTAGAAGTAGCACTCAGTACCGTGTGGTTAGGTGGAGCAATACTACTCAAATCCTTGAGCATCATTGATCCCCGTGGATCGTTGTACAATAAGGGAGCATCTACAGGCTGGCCAGCAGCGTCAGTCAGCAAGATTGTGGAAGAAGTACCGTTAATAGCGATCGCCCCAATTTCACGCCGCCATTCCTGGGAAATTCCCTCTATAAGACCCCATAAAGCGTCTTTCCAGCAATTTACCCAATTTGTCACATTTGCCCAAGGATAACGCATTTGAGAGACAATTCTAGCCTCTTCATCAATCACTATCGCTCGTGCGCCAGATGTACCAAAATCAATACCCAAGTAGAAAGTCATAACGGGGAATAGGGAATAGGGAAGAAAATTTTAGATTTTAGATTTTAGATTTTAGATTGGAGTTGACAAAAACAATCCAAAATCCAAAATCCAAAATCAATAACTCCTGCCTCCTGACTCCTGACTCCTGACTCCTGACTCCTGACTCCTGACTCCTGACTCCTGAAAAAATCATGTTTTTGTTGCATCTTGTAACAAGATATTCCCCAATTTTGGCAAAACAAGGAAAAGTAGTAAAAGAAATGTTAATCATCTCATTGGAATTTTAGGAGAGTTTCCACCATGACTATCTCAGATACTCAAGTGTACATCGCTCTAGTTGTAGCTTTAATTCCAGGCATTCTCGCTTGGCGTTTGGCGACTGAACTTTACAAGTAACTCCCAGATGTGACACCCACACAAGACTAAATCAACCTGGCCATACAAGGTAAAATCTTCAGGATCTTGGGACTTTTAGCCAAAAGTATCTTGAAAAAATGTACCTGCGTATGCCAGGTATTTTTTTTTATGACCTAATACTTGTAGAAAATTACCAAAAATGAAGTAATATGGCAGCTAAATTAAGTCGCAATTAGCGCCATTTTACTTTTAATGGTGCTTCCCTTCAATCAGCCTGACTATTTTTATTGTTATGAACGCCTTTCAACCATCCAAACCACCGCTACAACCACCAGTTAAACCCACCCGAACTGCTCCTAGACCAAAAAAACATCTTCACCAACGTTCTTATCAAATCATGGCACTAGAAACTTCTGCCAAGATCACCGTTAACTTGGTTATTATCACAGCAGCGGTATCTGCTCTATCTCAGCTTATGCCTTATCACCGGTTACAACAAGATAAGTTGCGAGAAATCCGCACAGAAGTCAAGCTCATGCAAGGACGTGTTGATGATTTGAGGACGGAATTTAGCCGCAATTTTGATCCCAGTCAAGCTAATAGTATCAGGCAAGAACAATCATATAGATTTGCTCCCAGTCAACTTCCGGTGGTGCTGATTAATCCAGATACTAAAGATACTGAACGATCCAATTCCACACCCTGAGACAAATTGAAATGATTTGCAATTTTAAGGGTGTATAAACAAGAAATGAATTTCTATTAATAACAGAAGCTAATAGTCAATAGCTAATTCGTGAAGAGTTTGATAGTTATCATCTATTAGCCAATCAAAGATGCAGGGGCGCTACCAAAAAATTAAAACAAAAAATTAAAATTTGAGAAAGCAAAAAATTGAAATTTTTTGAATTTTGAATTTAATCTGATTTAATGTGAAAAATTTACCAATCAGTCTTTTGGGGAAGAAGCAATTCATCTAACCAATTTTCCAGTTGTAAGCGCAACCGATAACCAGAAACATCCTCATTGGTGTCTAAACAGTTGATATATGTGAGGGCGCGGTAATAATCAGCGATCGCACAATTCCAGTCACCCCAAATATGATAAGTCCTACCACGTTCAGCCCAAATATTACCTTGTAGCTGACCAAACAACAATGCAATCTCAAAATTATCAATTGCTTCCTGATATTCTCCTAAATCACGCAAAGTAATACCACGGTTAATCCAAGCACGAACATAACGCGGATTTAAATCTAAAGCCTGATCATAGTCGGCTAGTGCGGCAATGAACTCGCCACAAGCAGCATAGCAATTAGCTCTATTATTATAAACACTTGCTAACTTAGGATTTAGCTGCATTGCTGTATTGTAGTCACTTAGAGCTTTTTGGCATTCACCACTTTGAAAATAAATTAGCCCTCGATTGTTATAATCAATTGCATTGTTAGGATGACTATCAATCAATTGGTTTAACAAAGCGATCGCCTCTGTGTAATCCCCTTGGTGAGCTAACTTTAAAGCATAAGACCTTAAGTAGCCGTCCTCTGGTAAAGATTTACTGCTAGTTTTCACGCCAGTTTTTTGTGTATACGCAGTATTTTGATGATTGCCTTTGTATAGTGGATTGTTCTGTGTATTAGAAGTTAAAAAGGAGTAATGATCCATATATTCCTGCCTGAGCTACTTGCTCTGTGAAATCAAATGAAATGATAGGATTTTGTTTGCTAGTGGTTTACTCACTGTTTCACTGTTTCAGGAGTCTTGGCTTAATCGAAGAAGAACAAATTTAAACTACTTAAACAATTAAGCCATAAGCCTAAAAATATATACATCACTCCAAAGGTCAATTCCAGAAAGAATTTTGATCAATGTAATAATTCAGGAGTCAGGAGTCAGGAGTCAGTGGTTCGGCTTACTTCGACTTACTTCGACTGCGCTCAATACAAGTCGCTCACCAACCGGAGTCAGGAGTCAGGAGTCAGGAGTCAGGGGGTTAGTAGCTAGTTACTTTTTTCTTAACCAATACTAACAAATACTCACATTTGCTCAAAATTTTCTGTCATCTTTTGGCTTTGTCACAGAATTACAGTAAAATCACTGTATGCTACTAGGATTCAAAACCCAACTCAAAGTTAACAAGCAACAACGACTACTACTGGCGCAACACGCAGGAGTAGCCAGACACGCTTGGAATCAAGGTTTAGCACTTTGTCGACAG
>NZ_JAQMTI010000001.1:0-15386 GCF_028329225.1 Sphaerospermopsis kisseleviana CS-549
GAGATAGATAGGGATCTAAACGCTGCAATTAATTTATCGCGTCTGGCTAAGGCGTGAAAGTCTACTGAGGGATAACCGCTGCCATGCTCCCGTTGAAGTAGAAAGTAAAGTCTAGTTTTGTCTAGGTTTTATATAGCAGATGGGATTTATGAGTTAAGAGCGAAGCACGTTAAAGTACAGTATAGAATCCTCTATTTTTTTCATGGACAAAATGTGGTGATTTTAGCTCATGCCATGATTAAAGAAGATAATCAAGTTTCAGAGAAAGACATTGATTTAGCATTAAAATATAAGAATTTATTTGTACTCAATCCAGAAATTCATACTTATACTGAACAAGAGGAAGAAGCAGATGAAGAAAACTAATGATGCAGTGAAAATTATTCACAAAATGATGAAAGAAGATCCAGAATTACAAGATATGGTGAGAGAATCTTCATTAAATGCTCAAGTATCTCAAATAATTTACGATGCTCGGAAACAAGCTGGACTAACTCAAAAACAGTTAGCTGATTTAGTTGGTACTACTCAGTCAGTGATTGCTAGATTAGAAGATGCAGATTATGAGGGACATTCTTTGTCTATGTTAGCTCGAATTGCAGCAGCTTTAAATCAAAAAGTGGAAATTAAAATATCACCTAAATAAGTTATTTAATAGTCAAATTAATCAAGCATAAAATATAATTTTGAGATTTAATTTCACGTAAATCTGATCTCCCGAAATACCTGAAAAAAAGTTTTGTGTCAATAAACCCTCCTCTATTCTCAATATTATTAATATTAATTTCTATTAATTTAACGAGTTTTGGTTTTTTCGGCGATCGCTCTGTTGTTTAATGGGAGGAATGCAACTATTAAGAGGTTTAGGAATTGGGTGAGAGAGCAGTTATAATTTCAGAATATTGTTTTATTTCACATTATAATATGAATCAACAATTAGTTAATTCTCTGGTACAAGTAATTGAGGCACTTTCCCCAGAAGAAAGAACACTTTTAGAAAGTCGTCTCCAATCTCATGCTATTGAAAAAACTCCGGGAATTTGTGGTGGCCATGCGCGGATTCGTAATACTCGTATTCCTGTATGGGTGTTGGTGTCGTTGAGACAACAGGGAGCAGATGATGTAGAATTGCTGCAAAATTATCCAAGTTTGACATCGGAAGATTTAACAGCAGCTTGGGATTATTATGAACAATATTCTTCAGAAATTGATCTGATCATCACTGCTCAAAATGAGGATAACTGATGGTAAGATTATATGCTGATGAAAACTTTCCTCTGGAAATTGTGAGACAATTACGTCAATAAGCTGTTGTGCATTTAATTTGTATAAGTGGAACAGGCATCTTGCCTGTTAAACAAGAGTTCAGAATATTAGGATTATACAATTTAGCCGTGTAACAGCTTATCAATATGATGTGCTGACTTCCTATGAAGCAGGAAAAGCTAATCAAAGTATCCCAGATGATGAAGTTTTGGCATTTGCGACTCAAGAGAAACGAGTTTTACTTACACTCAACCGAGATGATTTTATTGCATTTCATCAAAGTGGAATTTCTCACGCTGGTATTATCATTTGTAAAGATGATCGAGATTATATAGGACAAGCTACAATACTTCAGACTTGCTTGAGTGAAAATTCTGATTTTACTGATCGGCTAATTAGAATTAAGAGAAATAATCAACCCAAGTCTAGCATACAGATTTTTATTTACCAAGAATATACAAGATAGAGGTTTTTACAATTTCTTACATCTGTCATGTAGTAGATTCTCCAACATTGTGCCAAAATAGACCTAAAATCATGTTATTTATCAGCTATGGTTTGGCAGGTTGGAGACAGCTTACAGAGTGAGAAGTATATATTATTATACTCTATATTATTAGACTCCCAAAAAATAAATAGGAGTAAGCGGTAATCTTTTCTTATCCTCATCTGGCAACTTTTCATAAAACTGCTGCCATAAACTAATAAATCTATCAAAATCTATTAGTTCAATATGTGTATGGGAACTACGAGTTTCATTTTTTGCATCACCTGTAAAACCACCAGTAGAAACAAAAATTCCCACATCTCCATCTTTTTGTAATACTCCTCTCAACTGTCTAATTTCATCTACAGTAGCAGGTGATTCTCGATGTTTAATTTGTACTTTAATTCTCGGTGATACTGTTCCTAATGGATCTTGATAAGCAATAACATCTAAACCTCCATCTTTTCCTTTTGGTGCAATAAAAGGAGTATAATAACCCATACCTCTTAACAAAGCTGCTACTAAATCTTGAAATTCATAAGGATTCAAATTTCTTACAAATTTCTTTAATCCTTCTACGGCAATTTCTTCATATTCACTAATAGTTAACTCACTGACTTTATCAACTTCATTATCTGTTTCTGCTTCTTGGTTTATTTCTGGATTATGGGCTAAAATTGTACTGTTTTCTTGTTCTGCTTTCCATTCTTTGAATGCTTGAGTGGCAACTTTCAAAAGTTGTGACTCACCTAATTCTAATGCTTTTTCACCTTCTGGTGTTAAATACCAAATACCTTTGTTTTTTAATAAAAATCCTGCTTTAAGACAATCTATACTATAAAAATTTAAAACACTTTTCCAACGAATATTACCAGATTTTTCATATCTAGCTTTTGCCCATTCATCTAATAATACTCTTTTTTCTACTTCTTCAATGACTTGTTTACCTTGTAATTGTCCATCATTTTCTTTGAGAATTTGTAATGCTGCAAAAACTACCTTTTCTGCTAATTGCCATGATTTAGAAATATTGTTTTTAGCCATTTTAATGTTTTTGTTGTTATATTATATTACTGATGTGAACCAAACAAAATTACCATTGTCCCTAAAAGAGAAATTCCCACCCCTGCAAAATCCCATCTATTAGGTTTTACACCTTCAACTAACCACAACCACACTAAACAGGGTAGACGATAAGAAACAAAGGCGCAAAGAAAGAAGTTTTATTTTATTAAAGAACTTCCAAATCTGCAACAATCCCAAAATGATCCGAAGGATAAAGATAACGATTATTCGCTGCTGGTTGATTCAGAATAACTCGACATTCTCGCACCTGTAAACGCTGATTAATAAAAATATAATCTAAAGTCCCCTTCCAAGGTTTCCAACTTCTATCAAAAATCAAACGTCTCCAAAAATATTTTAATCTCTTCATCCAACTCAGTTTGTCTTGACCTAAAAGTGTGGGACAAGTATATTCTGGCTCACTTCCATGATATACTTCATAAGCTGACCGATATTTTTCTTTAATTAATTTAATTCCCGAAGTATCAGGAGTACCATTAAAATCTCCCACAGAGATAACAGGTACTTCCTCACCAAACTCCGCTAACCAATCTAACATTAACTTTATTTGTTGATTGCGTTTTTTATGTGAACCAGGATGCCAAAAATAATGACCATTGCAAATAACAACTGATGTGTTATCATTTAACTGAACCTGTGCATATTGAGCAATTCTTCCCTGATGTTCTAAATTCAATGCTGCGGTTTTTGTAATCGGAAAACGACTGAGAATAGCTAAACCAAAGGGTAAATCACTATTATTGACATCTTGAGGAACAGCTTTATAAATATAAGGAATATTTAATTGTTCTGCAATCCAAGCAGCAGTATCTTCTGTTAAACTAACTTCTTGTAAAGCAATAATATCAGGATTTTCTGCTTTTAAACCCTCAACCAATAAATCTCGTCTTTGTGTCCAATAATTCAGTTTAAACAAAATATTAATTGTGATAATTTTCATGTTTTTAAAAACTATTTTGGTTTTGTAATTTAAATTACCATGTTTTAATATGTCAGCTTATCAACATTTATTTTATTTCACAAAAATTCAATATATCCCAACATCTCTTCCGGTGTCATCACTTCATAAATCAAAACTAAAGCTTCAATAATTTCACCAATTGAACGAGTTCCTTTCTTGCAGTAAGTAATCCCTGGATGATCAAAACTACTACTAGCAATAATCAAAAAATCTGCATCTTGGGTAAACAGAACTCGCTGTGTTTCTTGAATAAACTTGAACTGTGCTTGATCTGATTGAGTGCGTAATCCCACATTGTTAGTTGTTGTCACATCAATTCCATATCGACTCAACCCAAGAGCGATCGCAGGATCAACATTTTCATCTAAATGAAAGCGAATTTTTTCACTCATTTCTCAACTGTTTCAGTTTCTCTTGAAGACGTGAAGGATGATTTTGTTTAAATACCTCAACTAATTCATCCTCTTGTACTTTACGTTCATTAATTTCATCTCGATGATCAAAATAATAAGCCATTGCTGCATAAACAGATGCCAGGGATAGATCATATTTACCAGCTATCTCTACCAATGAATACCCCAGCTTTAAATGCAGCACTGCTACATCTTCTACCGCTATACGAGTACCAGCAATACGGGGTTTTCCACTCCGCACATCAGCAGCAATTTCTATATATTCCTGGCTGACTAACTGCATAAATTTATCTTCCACCTCCGTCCTATATCTTAATAATATACCGCAGTTCTAGTTCTCACAAATTTCCTATTTAACAGGACTTACGCAAAAGAGAACGAAAGTAGGGGTAATTCATGAATTACCCCTACGCAAGAATAAGGTTTTCAGTCACATCTTCCGTAAGTCCTATTTAACTTCAAAATACTGTACATTTCCGCTAGTTTTCGTTACGGAGAATTACGAGTAAGAGAATTAGAAATTATTACAGGTGGACCAGAAGTGATAATTGCCCTTGATACTGCCGCCAAATGGCAAGAAGAGCAATTTTAACAAGCTGTCATTGCCGCTGCATCCTTGTATTTTTACGCACAAAGACAAAAACTGCAAGTACAACTTTGGACAGCAGCCACAGGAGTAGTCAAAGGTGATACCATCATTCTCGAAACCTTAGCAGCAACCAACCCCCTAGAAGAAGCAAATACACCACCAGAAAACCATCCTTTAATTTGGCTGACTCAAAACCCCCTCAGATTACCCCGGTATCATTTTGCAAAGTGAACAAGAACTACAACTGCAACTGCAAAAACCATTAAGTTATTAAGGAGGCAGGAGTCAGGAGTCGTAGGGGCGAAGCCTGCCTGTCGGCAGACAGGCATTCGGAAAATAGCCTGTGATAAAAATTGATAATTTATCGTCCGAATGCTTCGCCCTTACAGGAAAATAACCTGGGACAAAAATTGATAATTGGTCGTCCGAATGCTGATGCTTCCAGCACGCTTCGCAAACGCCCGTACAGGAGTCAGGAAGTAGGGGAAGTAAATAACCCCATTACCAATCACCAATTACCAATTACCAATTACCAATCACCAATTACCAATCACCAGTCCCCTGTTACCTACATCCAGCCTGTTGTACAATGCAAGGAAATATTTAAATTATCAAAGCCGATCCAATGATAAATTCAGAACCTAGCACAAAAGCCAGTGATAAAAGCTTAGAGGCAATGCGTCATTTTTCCGAACAATACGCCAAACGCACTGGAACTTTCTTTTGTTCTGAATCTTCCGTGACAGCAGTTGTTATCGAAGGTTTAGCCAAACATAAAGACGATCTCGGTGCGCCTTTGTGTCCTTGTCGTCACTATGAAGATAAAGAAGCGGAAGTTAACGCAGCTTATTGGAACTGTCCCTGCGTACCCATGCGAGAACGCAAAGAATGTCACTGTATGCTATTCCTGACTCCAGAAAATGATTTTGCTGGTGAAAAACAAGAAATCTCTATGGAAGCCATCAAAGAAGTGCGGGATAGTATGGGTTAATAGTAGATGAGTGAAAACCTGCCCCAAGAGTTTTGGCAAGGAGTAGAACAGTTCAACTCTGGACAGTTCTACGCTTGTCATGACACCCTAGAAGCTCTGTGGATTGAAGCAACAGAGCCAGATAAAACTTTGTATCAAGGTATTTTGCAAATTGCTGTAGCCTTATATCACCTGGGTAATGGCAACATAAGAGGAGCAATGATCTTATTAGGAGAAGGTTCTAATCGTCTCCGTCGTTACCCAGACTATTATTGCGGTATCAATGTGGAAAAATTATTACTTGAGAGTGTGGAGTTTTTAAAGGCACTTCAACAAGTTGATATAGAAAAAATCGCTGGTGGTGATGTGGGTGAAAATATAGCCTTGCCTTTACCCCAAATTTCTATGATCAAAGAATAGCAGTTTTCAGGAGTGAGTAGGGGTTTAGCAATGCTAAACCCGTACAAGAGTCAGAATATTTGGTGGCATCAGCAAGGTGAAACCCTACCAATAAAGAAACCTTTGGATGCAGGAAACCGTCAAACCTCCAAATTAGAATATCAAGCAACTGCCAAAATGGTAGTTCACAAACAGATAATAAAACTTGTGATCAAACTTGGAAACAAACTTGGAAACAAACACGTTTGTAAATCTGCCACCAGTCCCCAGTCCCCAGTCCCCAATCACCAGTCCCCAATCACCTGCCATAACCTGAAAACTTCTATCACAAATTGCTATGACAAGTCCCTATCACTGCCTAAAATCACAGATGCACCGTCTAGGATTAGCTGTAATGCTGCCTGTAGCCCTCTTGGGTACAACAACCCTTACTAACCAACTTCCCATCGCTACAGCCCAATCTTCTGGGGGAAACCGCCCCCTGACTATTCGCTCGGATGTCCAAGAATATGATGCTAAAGCTCAAGTAATCACTGCTCGCGGTAACGTGCAGATGTTGTATCCTGCACGTCAAATACAAGCCACAGCCGCCCAAGCACAATACTTTAGCAAAGAACGACGCATTGATTTCAGTGGCAACGTCTATATTTTGCAACAAGGTAATAACAGTATTAGGGCGGAAAGAGTCACTTATTTAATTGACGAAGGTCGATTTATCGCCTTACCTCAGTCCAATCGTCAGGTAGAATCTGTTTACATGGTGGATGATGGTGATATGAGTGGACAAACCGCTAAACCAGCGCCCAGAACACCACCCCTCAAGCGTTAAAATTAGTATTCATTACCACAAAAACGCGAATAGTGAAAATTGTTTTAGAAAATATTCATAAATCTTATGGCAAGCGAGTCATTGTCAATCGCGTTAATCTTTCTGTAGCCCAAGGTGAAATTGTTGGTTTACTTGGACCCAATGGTGCTGGTAAAACCACAACATTTTATATTGCCACAGGTTTAGAAAAACCTAATCAGGGTAGGGTGTGGTTAGATAATTTAGATATTACGGGAATGCCAATGCACAAACGAGCTAGATTGGGTATTGGCTATTTGGCACAGGAAGCTAGTGTATTTCGGCAACTGTCTGTTATAGATAATATTCTCTTGGTTTTAGAACAAACTAATGTGCCACGTAGGGAATGGTCAAGCCGGTTGGGTGATTTATTAACAGAGTTTCGCTTAGAAAAAGTTGCCAATAGTAAAGGTATTCAACTTTCTGGAGGTGAACGACGACGGACAGAATTAGCCAGGGCTTTAGCAGCAGGTAGACAAGGTCCAAAATTTTTATTTTTGGATGAACCCTTTGCCGGAGTTGATCCTATAGCAGTTTCAGAAATTCAACAAATTGTAGCACAACTGCGCGATCGCGGTATGGGCATTTTAATTACAGATCACAATGTCCGCGAAACTCTCGCTATTACTGATCGTGCCTACATTATGCGGGAAGGGCAAATTCTCGCTTTTGGTATTGCCGATGAACTTTATAATAATCCCCTTGTTCGACAATATTATTTAGGTGATAATTTTAATGTTTAAAAATAGGGAATAGGTAATTGGTAATAATTATTTTTCTTCTGACTTCTGACTCCTGTACGGGCGTTCGCGAAGCGTGCTGGAAGCATCAGCATTCGGACGACCAATTATCAATTTTTGTCCCAGGTTATTTTCCTGTAACGGCGAAGCATTCGGACGACCAATTATCAATTTTTATCACAGCTTATTTTCCGAATGCCTGTCTGCCGACAGGCAGGCTTCGCCCCTACGACTCCTGAAATTTTTATTTTTAATTTCTCTTATGGCATCTAAGCAAATTAAATCTTTCTATACCCTTAATTCACTGCTGCCTTTTTCGATCATGGATCGTTATTTGGCGATGCAGTTACTTCCGCTTTTTTTATTTGGAGTTGGGGCATTTACTTCTGTAGTTTTAGCCATTGATAGTTTATTTGAATTATTACGAAAAGTCGTAGAATCTGGACTACCAATTAATATCGCTCTCAAGGTTTTTGTCTTAAAATTACCCTATGTAATGGTTTATTCTTTCCCCATGTCCACCTTACTCGCTACGTTGATGACTTACAGCAAGTTATCTAGTGAAAGTGAACTAATTGCTTTAAGGGGATGTGGTGTAAGTGTATATCGGATGGTATTCACGGCTGTTTTATTAAGTAGTTTAGTCACAGGTATGACTTATGTATTTAATGAACAAATAGCCCCAGCCGCCAATTATGAAGCAACTCGAACTTTAGAACAAGCACTGCAATCAGACAAACCATCATTTAAACAACAAAATATTTATTATCCTGAATACCGGGAAGAAAAAGCAGCAGATGGTAGCACAAATAAAATCTTATCTCGCTTGTTTTATGCCGATCAATTTGACGGTAAGCAAATGAAAGGTTTAACAATTATCGACCGTTCTAGAGAAGGAGTTAATCAAATTTTAGTTTCCGAATCCGCTGCATGGAATCCTGCTCAACAAGTTTGGGATTTTTATAATGGTACAATTTATTTAGTTGCACCAGACCGTTCTTATCGGAATATTTTGCGGTTTGAACATCAACAATTGCAACTTCCCCGCACGCCTTTAAATGTTGCAGAAAATAGTCGAGATTATGGAGAAATGAATATTTCTCAAGCCCTAGAACAATTAAAAATTGAACGTTTAGCAGGTAATCCCCAAAGAATTAGAAAATTAGAAGTAAGAATTCAACAAAAAATTGCCTTTCCCTTTGTTTGTATTATTTTTGGTTTAGTGGGTTCGGCGATGGGAACTATACCTCAACGTACTGGTAGAGGTACGAGTTTTGGTATTAGTGTGATCGTGATTTTTAGTTATTACTTATTATTATCAGTTTCTGGGGCTTTAGCACAGGCAGAAATTCTTTCTCCCGTTGTCGGTGCTTGGTTGCCTAACTTGTTTGGTTTGGGAGTTGGTCTATTTCTGTTAATGCGAGTTGCCCAAAGATAAGGTCTTAATTAACTGACTGAAAAACTATTCCTCTCCGGTAATTAAAAGTGCATAACCTTCATTGCTAATAAAACAAATACCCAACTTATTTAAAATATCTCACTCACATGAATACTCACATCAGGAAAAGCGAAAATTGATAAACTTTGATTTTTCTCTAAAGTTTGCATATCTTGATAAATTCCCTGGTGAGGATGGCGATATACTTCTATTATTTTCTGATTAACATCTATTAACCAAACTTCAGGAATATTTGCTTCTGCATACAAGGGAATTTTAACCTGGCGATCATATTTTACAGTTGTATCAGCAACTTCTATTATTAAAAATATATCTTCTGGTTGGGGGTGTGCATTTCTATAAAAATCAGGACGGGGTTTTAATAATGCTATATCCGGTTGTGGTTCGGAAATTTCATCTAATTCTACAGGATTTTGCACATTAATTAACGCACGTCCTCCCAATAGTAAAGCTAGTAAATTTGTTAGAAATATAACACAACCTGAGTGTCTTGTACCAATAGGTGACATATCAATCATTTCCCCCCGAATTAATTCCACTCGATCATTTTCTGATAAAATACCAGATTCAGCCATTTTGTGAAATTGCTTAACTGTAAATTGGTGTCTGAGTAGTTGTACAACCATTGTCACCTCTATGGGAATTTTATTTAATTAATTGAGATGTTTATTTTATAGTAGGTTGGGTTAAGCGATAGCGCAACCCAAAAAACCCAAAAAACCCAACAACAATATTAATTATGTTGGGTTTCCTTGCGTCAACCCAACCTACTAAAACTAGACTAAAGCTACTTCAGGAATAACTCCTTGCATTTTAGAAAAAACATCAATTAATGTCTGTAATTGTTGTTCAGCTTTAAATACTCCTAAACCCCTCGCTGTTACTTTTCCTTGAGAATAAACAAAGCGATTTCGCATCGAGTCTGTTAACTTTTCTGCTAACAAATTCCAAGCAGGTTCTTCCATTGGAGTTTCTAAAACTATATGCTGTTTATTCTCTGGTTTAATGCGACTAAAACCTAAAGCTTTCGCTAATTGTTTTAATTCCATCACCCGTAAAAGTTGATTTGCAGGAACAGGAATTGCACCATATCTATCAGTCCATTCTGCGGCAATTCCTTTTAATTCTTCTTGAGATTTTGCTGTTGCAACCGCACGGTAAGCACTCATTTTTTGATCTATATCGGTAATGTAGGTTGAAGGAATAAATGCAGTGAGATTCAGGTCAATTTGGGTATCTTCAACCTGGGGTATTTCTTGACCTCTAATTTCTCGAATCGCTTCCTCTAACATTTCCATGTACAAATCAAATCCGATAGCATCCATTTGACCAGATTGTTCAGCACCAAGCAAGTTTCCTACACCACGAATTTCCATATCTCGCATTGCTAGTTGATAACCAGAACCGAGTTGAGTAAATTCTTGAATTGCTCTTAATCTTTGTCTAGCTGCATCGGATAATTCTCTTTGTTTGGGGTAAAATAACCATGCGTGAGCTTGGATTCCTGCTCGTCCTACTCGTCCTCTTAATTGATATAATTGCGATAAACCAAAACGGTGTGCATCTTCAATTAAAATGGTGTTAACTCGCGGAATATCTAAACCAGATTCGATAATTGTCGTACAAACTAAGATGTCAGCTTCATGGTTGCTAAAAGTGAGCATAGTTGATTCTAACTCACTTTCATCCATTTGACCGTGAGCGATCGCAAATCTTCCCCCTGGGATCATTTCCCTTAATTTTGCTGTTGTTTCTTCAATTCCTTCGACTCTGGGAACGACATAAAAAACCTGTCCACCTCTATCTAATTCCTGTCTAATTGCACTTCTAACAATTTCTGGATTTAAAGGTGCTAAATGAGTTTGAATTGGTCTTCTGGTTGGGGGTGGTGTGGTAATTAAACTCATTTCCCGAATCCCAGATAAAGACATATATAAGGTTCTAGGAATAGGAGTTGCTGATAAAGTTAACACATCAACTTGTGTTTTTAAACTCTTGATTTTTTCCTTTTGATTAACACCAAATCTTTGTTCTTCATCAATTACTAAAAGTCCTAAATCTTTAAATTGCACACCTTTTCCTAATAATTGATGTGTTCCCACAACAATATCTAATTCTCCAGTCGCTAGACGTTTTTGAATGTTGCGTTTTTCTTCTGCACTGCGGAAACGATTTAATAAACCGACATTCACAGGATAAGGTGAAAACCGTTCTTTAATGGTGTGATAATGTTGCTGAGTTAAAATTGTCGTTGGGGCTAAAAGTGCCACTTGCTTACCAGCAGTAACAGCTTTAAAAATTGCCCTAATTGCTACTTCAGTTTTCCCAAAACCCACATCACCACAAACCAAGCGATCCATCGGTCTTTCACTTTCCATATCCCGCTTGACATCTTGCACAGCTTTGAGTTGATCTGTGGTAGGTTGATAGGGGAAAGAATCTTCCATTTCTGCTTGCCAAGGCATATCTTGGGGATAAGAGAAACCTTGTTGTTGAGAACGGGCGGCATATAATTTTAGCAAATCTACCGCTAATTTTTTAATAGATTTTCTAACTTTGTTTTTAGTATTTTCCCAAGCTTTACCCGTCATTTTATGTAATGCTGGGGGGTTATCAGCATTAGTTCTAAACCGAGACAAAGAACCAACTTGATCCGCCGCAACTCTCAGCACACCATCAGCATATTGAACAACTATATAATCACGGGTTTCATGATTAATTGTCAAACTTTCTAATTTGATAAATTTACCAATGCCGTGACTACGATGAACAACAAAATCACCTGGTCTTAATTTATTCGGATCAACTTGTTTAGATTTAGCTTGACGACGTTTACGAACATAACCAAAATTAGCTAAAGAATGTTGTCCGTAAAATTCGCGATCTGTAACAATAACAATCCGAAAAGAAGGTAAAATGAAACCTTCTAATTCTGCTAAACCGGAATATTTCAGGGCGACTGGTGTATGATTGATTTGTAGTTTATCAATTGCTTGATAATCACGAGGATTAGGGATAAACTGAGCAGGACAATCATGTTCTTGCAGTAAAGCTACAGAACGGGAAGGTTGAGCAGAAATTAACCAAACTGCAAATTTTCTTTCTCTTTCTTGTCTGAGGGTTTCTGCTAATTTAGCAAATTGATGAGGTGTAACAGGTAAAGGTCTACTCGCTAAATTAGTACCGCTATTTTCTTCCGCTAATTCTGATAAATATAACTTGTGAAATTTGTGAAAACTGCTAATTTCCGCCAAACATTCATCAAAAGTTTTATGAATTTTAGAAACACGACAAGATTCTTCCCCAGTCACCATTCCCCACTGTTCATCAGCATTTTCTACCCAGCGATCGCTATGGGCATGACATTGTTCTACCTCATCAATAGCAATGAGGGTATTTTCAGGTAAATAATCTAAAATTGAAGCGGGTTTATTAAAAGCTAAACCTAAAAATCTTCTACTTCCTTCTAATGATTGTAATTCCGATTCCTGTAGAGAAGTTTCATGAAACGTCTCTACAATAGTTGTAAAATTGGGATGATTTTTTAATGCTGCTAAAACAATCGGCGCAAAGCTAGTAGGAGTAAGAGAAATTTGATTAATCTTATCTAAAGCAGAACGTTGGGTAGAGGGGTCAAATTCCCGAATTTTTTCAATTTCATCCCCAAACCATTCTAAACGGACTGGTAACTCAGAAGATACGGGAAAAACATCAACAATATCCCCTCGTCTACTCCATTGACCTTCAGTTTCTACTAAAGAAACCCGTTCATAACCTAAAGCGGTAATTTTTTCACTAAACTCATCTAAATCATATTCCATCCCCTTTTGTAAAGAGAGACAAAAAGATTTAAATACCTCTGGGGGTGGTAAATGTGGTTGTAGCGCCCCGATAGTAGCGATAATAGCTGTGTTTTTTTTAGACGACTGACCACTAATCAAATCTGCCAAAACCTGCATTTGACCCCAACTTAACTCAGTTTCTGGGTCAAAAGGTTCATAGGGGGAAGCTTCCGAAGTGGGGTAAAAATGTACAGTATTCCATCCCATCGCTTCCATTTGGGCATAAACCCGTCCAGCCTCTTCCAGAGTGGCACAGATCACGCATAAATCCCTACCCTCATGATGAGCCAAAGCGGAAGTAACTAAACCCTTGGGTAAGCGAGAAATGCCATTTAACCGCAATTCTTGATGTTTTTTGAGTTTAGTGTTTAGTTCGGTGGTGAGAGGCGATCGCGTCAAAGCACGCACAATAGAAGAAAAAGCCATAAGTGTTACTAGCGTGAGAAGTCTGGAAAAGTGGGAAAATCTAGATTGTAGTTATATGTAAACCATTTTAGGTGATTGGTGATTAGGGACTGGTGATTGGTGACTGGGGACTGGGGAAGAAAATTTTAGATTTTAGATTTTAGATTTTAGATTGGAGTTGACAAAAACAATCCAAAATCCAAAATTCAAAATCCAAAATACATAACTCCTGACTCCTGACTCCTTGAACTCCTGACTCCTGACTCCTGACTCCTGACTCCTGACTCCTTGAACTCCTTCCAAAACAAAATGTCATCTATCACTATTGAAATTTTAATCATTTTGGCGCTAATTCTTGCCAACGGCGTGTTTTCCATGTCTGAAATGGCCATAGTTTCCGCCCGTAAGGTCAGATTACAGCAACTAGCCAATCAAGGAAACCTCAACGCCCAAGCTGCACTGCAACTGGCAGAGTCTCCTAATCATTTTTTATCTCTGGTGCAGGTAGGGATTACACTGATTAATATTCTCAATGGTGTTTTCGGTGGTGCTACCATTGCCCAAAGGCTAGAGAGATATGTTCAGTTAGTTCCTTTTTTGGCAGATTATAGCCAACCTATTGCTTTTGGAGTGGTGGTTTTAGTCATCACCTATTTATCATTGATTGTGGGTGAACTTGTACCCAAGCGGTTAGCATTAAACAACCCAGAAAAAATAGCCTCATCTGTAGCCCTTCCCATGCGGGCTTTAGCGGCGTTAGCTTCTCCTGTGGTTTATCTTTTAAGTGTTTCCACAGAAACAGTATTGCGAATTTTAGGAGTTAGACCTTCTCAAGAACCGCAAGTTACAGAAGAAGAAATCAAGATTTTAATAGAACAGGGAACAGAAGCGGGGACTTTTGAAGAAGCGGAACAGGATATGGTAGAGAGGGTTTTTCGTTTAGGCGATCGCCCTGTGAGTTCTCTAATGACACCCCGCCCGGATATTGTTTGGTTAGACTTGGAAGACTCCCCAGAAGAAAACCGTCACAAAATGTCTGAAAGTGCCTATTCTCGTTATCCCGTATGTCAAGAGGGACTTGATCATGTTTTAGGTGTTATTCCTGTGACTGATTTATTAGCCAGGAGTTTACGCCATGAACCTTTTGATTTAACAATAGGATTACGTCAACCCATATTTGTCCCCGAAAGTACCAAGGGTTTAAAAGTTTTAGAGTTATTTAAACAAACCGCCACTCATATTGCTTTAGTAGTTGATGAATATGGAGTCATTCAAGGATTAGTAACGCTCAATGATATTATGAGTGAAATTGTCGGTGATGTTCCTGCACAACCTGGACAGGAAGAACCCCAAGCAGTGCAAAGAGAAGATGGTTCTTGGTTGGTAGATGGGATGTTACCAGTAGAGGAGTTTTTTGAACTTTTTGATATAGAAGAATTGGCAATAGAAGAAAGAGGTAATTTTCAAACTTTAGGCGGTTTAGTTATTACTCATTTAGGGCGTATTCCCGCAGCAGCGGATTATTTTGAATGGGAAAATATGAGAATTGAAGTTATGGATATGGATGGAAATAGAGTTGATAAAGTGTTGGTTATTCCTAAAGAAAAGGGTAATGGGTAATTGGTAATAGGTAATAGGTAATAGGTAATTGGTAAGAACAATATAGGAATCCTATTTGATTATTGAACAAAACTGCCTACACCGAAATTATCTAAAACCCTCTTGCCTGCCTACACAAATAATTACAGGAATCAAATCGGATCACTATAGTATAACATTAAATATAGGACTCCTATTTGATTATTGAAAAAAACTCCGTACACCAAAATTCTCTAAAAGCCTTTTGCATGAGTGCCTGGTTGGTGAGCGAAGTCGAACTATTGCCTCTTGCCTGCCTACACAGATAAATTCAGAAATCAAAC
>NZ_JAQMTI010000075.1:0-31016 GCF_028329225.1 Sphaerospermopsis kisseleviana CS-549
GATATTTCTCAAGTTAAGATTTACAAGAAAGACTACCGCTATCATTGCTTGGTTTTCGCGTTGGCAATAGTCTTAATTCAATACTTGATATCGTAGGATTATATATCAAGTGGGCGATTTTCTTAACTCACTTATGTCAATACTTGTCAATATAAGTATAGTTTTGTCTATAAGATAGTCAGATTAGGACTAGCTCTATCCTGACTCTTGACTCCTGTACGGGCGAAGCATTCGGGCGACCAATTATCAATTTTATGAAAAGCCTATTTTCCGAATGCTTCGCCTCTACGACTCCTGACTCCTTGATCTCCTTTTATGACTAAAATCACATCACAAGAAATAGCCCAATTTCGCTCTCAATTAGCAGATGATATTCAAGCAATGGAAGCATTAGACTTGATAGAAGACTGTGAGGGAGACTTAGAAGATGCAGCCATGACCCTGGCTATTAAAGCGGGACAAGAACCTGGTAGAACAAATTCCGAATGGTTAGACGCTTTAACAAAAAAATGGCGTGCTGTTATCTGCGAACAAGAATATAGAGATGATTTATTAAATGGTTCAATTTCTGGGATGATGTCAAACCTGAGAAGTATTCCTGAGTTTCCCAAAATTTTGGCAACACCAGTTTTGATATATGTCCTCAAGCAAGGTGTAAATAATTTCTGTGAACCTTTAGATTCTTTAAAATCATGATACAAATAGGGCATAGGGGTTTAGCAATGCTAAACCCCTACGAGAAATTCATAAGTGCTGAGTCTGTCGTTGAAGCAGTGCTGATATTCTGTTGATTAAAGATACAGCAGATTGCAGATCAATCAGGTACAGAATCTAACTTGAAACCTAGACAGAAAGAGAGTTTTACTCCTGACTTCTGTACGGGCGAAGCATTCGGGCGACCAATTATCAATTTTATGAAAAAGCTATTTTCCGAATGCTTCGCCCCTACGACTCCTGCTGTAATTAAAGAAACCCTGTTTTATATAACTTTTTTAGACCAATGAATTACCTTGTAGCCGTATTACCAGACCGTATCCAAGCTGAATCTGCTTACTTAGGCTTAGAAAAAGAAGGGATAAATAGCACTATCCTGGGTAGAGGATACAAAACCGCTGATGAGTTTGGTTTAATAGACCCCAAAGAAGAAGCGAAAAAACAAGTACGATTGATGGCATTCTGGTTAATACCATTCGGCTTTTTTGCTGGTTTTACCTTCAGTCTCATCACTGGTTTAAACACCTTTGCTTGGGCTGGTGAAATCGGTAATCATGTTATCGGTGGGTTACTGGGTGCTGGTAGCGGTGCTATGGGTAGCGTCTTTGTTGGTGGTGGTGTGGGTTTGGTTTTTGGTAGTGGTGATGCTTTACCCTACCGTAACCGTTTGGATGCTGGTAAATATTTAATTGTGGTTCAAGGTTCAGAAACTCTGACTCGCCAAGCAAACCGCATTTTACGGCAGTATGACCCCGAAAATATCCAAGGTTATGCAGAAAATGGGTAATAGGTAATTGGTAATAGGTAATTGGTAATGGGTAATTCATAATTCGTAATTTTTCCCAATCACCAGTCACCAGTCACCAATCACCAATCACCAATCACCAATCACCAATCACCATGTTACCAAGAGAAGAACTTTTAAAAGGTGTTGAAAACCGCGATAGTATCGCCCGTGTAATTGACCAAGCAGAACAGGCTATAAAGACTTGGGAAGTTGTTGTAACGGATTTTTTATCTCCGCCGGAGTTAGCAGAAATTCAACGGGTTTTTAGCCGGTTAACAGAGGTGCATTTAGTAGCCTGGGGTGGATATCCCCAAGCTGAACGTCAACGAGTGGCGATCGCCCGTTCTGAACTGCCTTTAGATTCATCTCAAGTTGTTATTACTGCTTTAGAAATTGCTGGTAATTTCCTGTTTGATACTGCTACCCATCGTGATTTTTTAGGAGCAATGTTGGGTACAGGAATTGTCAGAGAAAAAACCGGAGATATTATTATTTTGGGGGAAAGAGGAGCGCAAGCAATTGTAGTTCCTGAACTGGTAGAATTTCTGGAAATGAATTTAAAACAGGTGCGTTCTGTTCCTGTGAAAACTCAACCTATTGATATTAACGAACTAAAAATTAGAGAACCGAAAAAGAAAGAATTAACCACAGTAGAAGCTTCATTAAGATTAGATGCGATCGCCTCTGCTGGTTTTGGGATGTCTCGTAATAAAATGGTTGATTTAATTGACTCTGGTGATGTGCGGGTAAATTGGAAAGAAATTACTCAAGCGAGTTCGCAAGTCAAAACCGGAGATTTAATAGCAATTCGCGGTAAAGGACGTTTAGAAGTTGGTGAAATTGCCGTGACTAAAAAAGAACGTTACCGCGTGCAATTAACAAGATATATGTAGGTGATTGGTGATTGGTGATTGGTGATTGGGTAATCATTTTATGTTTCCCTATCAACTATCAACTATCAACTATCAACTATTACCCATGTTTAAACTGTTTAGCTATTGCACTTACCAAAGATTCTCTTGGGAAAAAGCGGTGCATATTGACAATGATTTTATTTGCTAAACCACCGCTAACTACATTTAAATCACCTTTTTCTAAACCTTGTAAAGCATCTTTAACAACTTCTTCAGGAGTAGCTAGTTTATTATTTGCACTGGCTAAAGTTTCAGGAAACTGAGCTTCAGTGAAAAAATCTGTTTCTGTAGGACCTGGACAAACTACTAAAACTTTTACCCCATAATCTTTATTTTCTGCCCACAAAGCTTCACTAAAACTCATAACAAATGCCTTAGTTGCCCCATAAACAGAAATATAAGGCATTGGTTGAAAACCAGCAATTGAGGATACATTAATAATGCTACCAGAACGACGTTGACGCATTAAAGGTAGAAATTTGTGAGTTAAATCTACCAATGCCATAATATTTAATTGAATCATTTTTAATTGTCGTTCTCCATCTCGTTCAGCAAAATCTCCATAATCACCAAAACCCGCATTATTGATTAACAAATCAATTGTTATTTCTTGGCTTTTAATAAAATCAAAAACCTCATTAGTAGCATTATTTTCTGTCAAATCTTTGGGTATAACTTCGACTTTTATTTGATGTTGTTTTTCTAATTTTTCCGCTATTTGGTTTAGTTTTTCCTCTGAACGGGAAACGAGAACCAGATTGGTTTTGCCTGCTGCTAATTCTTCCGCAAAAGCTTTGCCAATTCCACCTGACGCACCGGTAATTAAAGCTGTTGACATTTTAGATATGATTTGATTTATTCTTTCACCTTTTCCTATAGTAGCAACCCTACCTAGCAGTTGTGTGGAAATGGGAAAATTTTTGGGGAATCATTGTATTATTTCTAGTCACAAACGGGAATACTAGATGTACAGAGATTTGGTAAGTTATGAGTGTAAATAATTTTCAGTTAAGAAATGCGATCGCTCACGGTTTCAAAACTACTTCACTAACTATAAAATCTGTACTTGAACTTATTGAAGTTATAGAACAGTTGTTAAACTCACTAAATGCTGATAGCGCAGCATAAACAATAACATTAATTCTTTATCCTGACTCCTTTTCTTGGTTCTTGTTACAAAATATTAATCTTCTCCTCTCAAACCTAAATAGAACCTAAATAAATACAGTCTTTTCATTTTCACAATTCATAATAGGATGGGTAACTGGCTAAGGTATTACAGTGGTTGGTATTGTTATTGTTTCGCACAGTAAACAATTGGCTCTGGGAGTACAGGAACTAGCTGCACAGATGGTTCAAGGCAAAATTCCCCTCGCTGTAGCAGCAGGTATTGATGATCCAGAACACCCACTAGGTACAGATGCGATCAAGGTTTATGAAGCGATCGCCTCTGTATTCTCAGATGATGGTGTTCTCGTGCTGATGGATTTGGGTAGTGCTTTAATGAGTGCGGAAATGGCTCTGGAGTTTCTACCCCCAGAACAACGAGAAAAAATCTATTTATGTGCAGCCCCATTAGTAGAAGGCGCTATTTCTGCTGTTGTTGCTGCTGCTGCTGGGAAAAACATCCAGCAAGTGATCACGGAAGCACAAGGGGCATTAATAGCAAAAGCAACTCATTTAAATTTAGTCACCAGTCCATTATCAGACTTCAGTACACAAACTGGTAATACAGCAGCAATTCCTACCCAGGAAATTCGCCTCAAAATTACTAACCGCTTAGGTTTACACGCTCGTCCTGCTGCTCAGTTTGTAGCCACGGCATCCCGGTTTAAATCCCAAATTAAAGTACAAAATTTAACCAGAAATACAGAAGCGGTCAGAGGTGACAGTATTAACCAAGTTGCTACTTTGGGAGTACGTCAAGGACATGAATTGCTGATAACTGCTACTGGTACGGATGCCCAAGAAGCGCTAAGAGCTTTACAAGGATTGATTATTAACAACTTTGGTGAAGATGATAGCATTATCGCAATACCAGCCCCCCGTGAGGAAGTTACATCACCAACGGAAGGAGAACTCATAGGAATTGCTGCTTCTTCTGGAATAGCGATCGCCCCATTAATTCATTATCAATCTGTCACCATCCCAATTACAGAATATCACATAGAAAATGTAGAAATCGAGTGGCATAGATTACAATCTGCTATCCAAATAGCTAAACAGGAAATTGCTTCTTTACTTTCCCATACATCAATACAAATTGGTGATGCGGAAGCGGCTATTTTTGATGCCCATCTGTTATTTTTAGCAGATCCAGTCATGCTAGAAGCCGCACGTCAGCATATTGTTGAAAAACGCCTTAATGCAGAAGTATCTTGGCAAGCTGTAGTTGATGAAGTAGCAAATTCTTACCGTAAACTAGAAGATGCTTATTTACAAGAACGAGTAGATGATGTAGTTGATGTCGGGCGTAGGGTGTTAAGAATTTTACTTGGTAGTCTGCCCACTGACTTGCACATCACAGAACCATCAATTATTGTCGGTACAGATTTAAGTCCTTCAGATACCGCTAAACTCGATCCAGCTAAAGTAATGGGCATTTGTATGACTTCTGGGAGTGCAACTTCCCATAGTGCTATTATTGCCCGCACATTAGGCATTCCAGCGGTTGTGGGTGTAGCTCCTCAAGTGTTAACCTTAGAAAGTGGCACTTTGATGGCAATTGATGGCGAAAGCGGTAAAGTTTGGGTAGCACCACCAGCAGAAACATTAACAGCCCTAGAAGCCAAACGTCAAACATGGCAAACCGCCCAAGCCGAAGCGAAAGCTAAAGCACATCAGCCAGCAATTACCCGTGATGGTCGGAGAATACAAATTTTTGCTAATATTGGTAGTATTGCCGATGCCAAAACCGCTGTCAGTCATGGTGCAGAAGGTGTGGGTTTACTGCGTACAGAGTTCTTGTATCTGGAAAAGACAAAAGCACCCACAGAAGAGGAACAATTAGAAGTTTATCAGGCTATAGTTCAGGTTTTAGACCAGCGTCCCTTAATTATTCGTACCCTGGATGTAGGTGGAGATAAACCACTTCCTTATCTGAGTTCCTTGAGTGAAGAAACCAACCCCTTCTTAGGTGTGCGGGGAATACGTTTCTGTTTAGAAAATCCTCAATTCTTGAAAACTCAATTAAGGGCAATTTTACGCGCCAGTTACGGTAATAATATCAAAATTATGTGGCCAATGATTGCCATTTTAACAGAATTACGAGCAGCTAAAGCAATTTTAACCGAAGTGCAGGCAGAACTGCGAGCAGAGGGAATAGCTTTTGATGAAAAAATGGCAGTGGGAATGATGATAGAGACACCCGCAGCAGTAGCTATTGCTGATCAGTTAGCTCAGGAAGTGGACTTTTTTAGTATAGGTACAAATGATTTAAGTCAGTATGTGATGGCAGGCGATCGCACTAATCCCAAAGTAGCAACTTTAGCCGATGCTTTGCAACCTGCGGTATTACGTATGATTCAGCAAACAGTACAAGCTGCCCATGCTGCTAATATTTGGGTGGGGTTATGTGGAGAAGTGGCCGCAGAAACCTTAGTAGCACCCATTTTATTAGGTTTGGGATTAGATGAATTAAGTGTCAATCCCCAAGCTATAGCATCATTAAAACAAGCTATTTCCCATTTAACCATCTCAGAAGCCCAAGCGATCGCATCTGTAGCATTAACACAAGATTCAGCCACCAGTGTTAGAGAATTAGTTTATCCTATAGGGTAAAATATATAGCAGGAGTCAGGAGATCAAAGGGTCAGGAGTTGAGAATTAATTTATTTTTTCTTGCCTCTTGCCTCTTGCCTCTTGCCTCTTGCCTCTTGCCTCTTGCCTTATCAACGCAGAAAGCTGCTA
Organism: Sphaerospermopsis kisseleviana CS-549; assembly: GCF_028329225.1. Classification (NCBI taxonomy): domain Bacteria; kingdom Bacillati; phylum Cyanobacteriota; class Cyanophyceae; order Nostocales; family Aphanizomenonaceae; genus Sphaerospermopsis; species Sphaerospermopsis kisseleviana. The sequence continues at coordinate 6,325 of NZ_JAQMTI010000075.1, forward strand.
ATTAACCACATCAAAATAAACGTCAGAACCGTAGAAAACTGATTTGCTGTAATATTGATCAAAGCTAGTTGCTGTAATACAGGTACTGCAATCAATCCCCCAGCTATTAAGCCAATAATAAGACTTGCCAGGGTAAACAAAACTGCTCGACCAAATTTATTTTCCTTGCGGTTGAGAAAATAAATACTGACTCCAACCCCAACCACCAATCCCAGTTGCAAAACCTGATCGCTGGCAGTAGGAACAAATAAACTAATAGCACTTAAACCCAGGAACCAAGCTCCTGGTGCGAGTACATCTGATAGACTCGGTTGATCCAATATTCGTTGCAGCCATGCAGGTGACTGATCACGAGTAACCGGACTTTCTTTTTGTGGAGATGGAACTCGCATTTCTGGAAAGCGGATACGCTCTGGTACTTTAATTTTACCTTCTTGGCGCATTCGTAAGCGATCCATTAGAATCGCATCATACGCTGCTTCAATTAATTCCCGACCCTTGCTATCACCACCATGTTGCTCCAACAGGCGATTGCGAGCGTCCTGAATTTCATCAAAACTAGCATCTTCTGATACCCCAAGTTTTTGGTAGGGATTTTGATCGCTCATGGCAGTGTGTTACTTCAGCCCTAGTCAGCAGCAGTCTTTTGTTGAAGAAAAAACAACCTTAAGTTCTATGATAATCGAAACAGTGCTTTCGGCCGATTCTTATCCTCATAATCAGGATATTAGCACAGCTGAGTTTATTCGACTCAAGAATTTAAACCATAGTTACTTTAACATATTGCCATCACAGACATCCATCAAAGGTTTTCAACCTATTTTCTGATAACCATATTGATTAATGGTATAAAATCGCATATTGATTTGAAATTAAACCGTTTTAAATTGCTGTTTCACTAAGCTAAGTACACACTATGCAAACTGAAACAGAAAGCTACAAATAGGGTCAAGAAAACCATACGGTAGATATAGTACATATTCTGAAATGCAGACCTGATATTCGTAAAATTAGTGTCTACATCTTTCATAATTGTAATTACAGTTTATTGGAACAATCAGGATACTCTTATCTACTCCTTGTAGATTTTTCAGTACAGCCAAAGTGGAAAATGCGTTTTTACGTAATATCTCTGTTAATCATAATGAATTTTTGTGCAAAGTAATGGTCATAGCTCCTGCCCAGATTCTTGTAGTTGATGACGACCCCGCCGTTCGGAATTTAATTCAACGCTTTTTGATCAAACAGAATTATCAAGTAGAAGCTGCCGAAGATGGTAAGACTGCCATCAACTTATTTGAGCAATTTAACCCAGACTTGGTAATTCTAGATGTAAACCTACCAGATACGATTGGTTTTAACCTGTGCCAAGAGATGCAAAGCCGAAATGGCGTTTTTGTCCTTATACTCACCAGTCGCACAGATGAAACTGACAAAATTCACGGTTTTTCCAAAGGTGCTGATGACTATCTCACCAAACCCTTTGGACTGGGAGAGCTAGAGGTCAGAGTAGCAGCAATTTTGAGGCGACAGCGGGTTGTTACCACCGCAGAACAAAAACGCCTCATTTTTGACAAACTCATAATTGACCCGGTGCGGAGAGAAGTAACACTTAATGACGAACCAGTACCCTTGACCGCTTTGGAGTTTGATTTGTTGCATTTTTTAGCCAGTCATCCAGGTCGAGTTTGGCGGCGATCAGAACTTATACAAGAGGTTTGGGATTATGAATATGTAGGAGATCAGCGAGTTGTCGATGTTCACATCGGTCAAATTCGCAAGAAAATTGAAATTGATGCTAGTCAACCAGCATTAATTCAGACCGTACGTGGTGTAGGTTACAAATTTGAATCTACTACCAATCCACAAAACGAATAACTCTAAGGGTATTGCGTGTAGGGTGTCTGCTGTATTACATCACCCTATCACCCTATCACCAACCTCTCACAGTGCTAATACTTAGGGTTTGCTGAAAAAGTCTTTTCTTAGAGACAGGGAACAGGGAATAGTTTCAAGAGTTGGATCAAAGAAATTTTTGTTCTTGATGAAACAAAGTTTCTAAATAAATACGAGCAGCATAGCGATCGCTCTCTCCATTTTGCAGCAAAAACAACGATAACGCCGCAGTTAATACTCGGTTTTGATCCCACTCAGGATGGGTTTCTAAATAGTTTTTGAGGGATTCGTGGAGTGCTTCGGGAATCACTGTAAAGATACTAACTGTTGTGTTCATAAGATTTCCCTTCTATACGGTCTATCAAGAAATTTTGCTTGCATTTATCCGAATTTTGGATTTTGGATCGACCCACAAATAAATCAGGGGCATACCATCAAGGAATTATTGGTCAAGTATTGTCACCAGCCATAAAATCCCCACTCATACCTGAGTTCACTGTGCAAAATTGATGCTCATGTCGGAACGGAATAAAAAAGCAAGCCGAATCATTGTCCGCTCAGAGGGGGTGGGTTTGTCAATGCTGCGAAATGTTAAAAATCGGTAGTTAAAAAATAAATACTCACGAAATAATCAGGGCTAGAGCTATATTTTTGTTACTTAATTTAATAAAAACTCAGTTGGTGATGTAGTTCAGTCATCAAAGCATAAAATCCCCAGTAAGCCAGCAAGGCTTTGTTAGTTCGTCAAGCATCTGTGGAAAACTGGCAAACTTCCTGTGGAAATTCTGTGGAACTAAAGAGGATAATAGCCGCAAATAATAAGAATTACAAAAATATCAAGGTTTAGTAACAATTTAGCTCAGTGTGACTTCGATTTGAGAGCCTTTCTTGCAGAACTAGCAACTTACGTTAATAAATGGGTCATTGGTAATTGGTAATTGGTAATTGGTAAAAACTCTTACCCAGTCCCCAGTCCCCAGTCCCCAGTCCCCAGTCACTAGTCCCTATTTCCGGCGTTCTTGTAATTTCCGATAAACAGCTTTTAAATCAACTTGATGATGTGCTAGAGCCACCAGGGTATGATAAAACAAATCTGCAACTTCTCCGGCGATCGCCTCAGCATCATCATCTTTGCAAGCCATGACAACCTCGGCGCTTTCCTCACCAATCTTTTTCAAAATCTTATTATCACCACCAGCCAATAATTTGCAGGTATAGGAATTTTCATGAGGATGATCACGGCGATCGCAAATTACCTGAAAAAGCTGAGATAACATATCTGCTGGAGGTGGTTGAACCTTGCCATCAACCTGATGAAAACAACTGCGTTCCCCAGTGTGACAAGCAATATCTCCCAACTGCTCAACACCAATCAGTAAAGCATCACTATCACAATCATAACGAATACTTTGCACCTTCTGAATATGTCCAGAAGTAGCGCCCTTATGCCAAAACTCCTGACGGGAACGACTCCAAAACCAAGTTTCTCCAGTTTCCAAAGTCTTTTGCAGAGACTCCTGATTCATCCAGGCCATCATCAATACAGTACCATCTAGATAATCTTGGATAATCGCAGGTACTAAACCTTTGTCATCGTAACGAATTTTTTCCACAGGGATGGCAGATTGGAGCGTTAGCAGTTCAGGAGAAGACATACAAAAACTAGAGTAAGTTAACAATTATTAATCAATTGCAGATGCTAACAGGAGTTTAGCAGAAAGTGGTGATTGGTGATTGGTGATTGATGATTGGGAAAAATATTACCCATTACCCATTACCCATTACCCATTACCCATTACCCATTACCCATTTAGTCCTATCCTAATTAAAGAAGCTCAATTTAATTACCACCTATAGGAGATAACCTTGGTAAACACCACAATTAAAACTACAAAATCACAAGAAATCTTTGCTGCTGCTCAAAACCTCATGCCAGGAGGCGTTAGTTCTCCCGTGCGTGCTTTTAAATCTGTTGGTGGACAACCCATAGTATTTGATCGTGTTAACGGAGCATATATTTGGGATGTAGACGGCAACAAATATATAGACTACGTTGGTACTTGGGGTCCTGCTATTTGTGGCCATGCCCATCCAGAAGTAATCAGCGCATTACACGCAGCTTTAGAAAAAGGCACTAGCTTTGGCGCTCCCTCCGTGCTAGAAAATGTCTTAGCAGAAATGGTAATAGATGCAGTTCCTAGCATCGAAATTGTGAGATTTGTCAACTCTGGAACTGAAGCCTGTATGGCCGTCCTCCGGTTGATGCGAGCTTTCACCAACCGCGAAAAAATCATTAAATTTGAAGGTTGCTATCACGGCCACGCTGATATGTTCCTGGTTAAAGCCGGTTCTGGTGTAGCTACACTCGGTTTACCCGACTCCCCAGGAGTACCTAAATCTGCAACTAGCAGTACCTTAACTGCGCCTTACAACGATTTAGAAGCCGTTAAAGCCTTATTTGAAGAAAACCGTGATCAAATAGCTGGTGTAATTCTTGAACCTGTTGTTGGTAATGCAGGTTTTATTCCTCCCGATGCTGGTTTCTTGGAAGGTTTACGGGAACTTACCCACGAACATGGAGCTTTATTAGTATTTGACGAAGTGATGACAGGCTTCCGTATTGCTTACGGTGGCGCTCAAGAGAAGTTTGGCATCACTCCCGATTTAACCACAATGGGTAAAGTCATCGGTGGTGGTTTACCCGTAGGCGCTTATGGTGGTCGTCGGGATATCATGTCAATGATTGCCCCCGCCGGTCCTGTATATCAAGCTGGTACTCTTTCTGGAAATCCCTTAGCGATGACTGCGGGAATTAAAACACTAGAATTATTACAAAAACCAGGGACTTATGAACAGCTAGAGCGCATCACCAAAAAACTAGCTGATGGTTTGCTCAAAGTTGCTCAAGAAACAGGACATGCTGCTTGTGGTAGTCATATCAGCGCCATGTTTGGCTTATTTTTCACCAGTGGTCCAGTTCACAACTACGAAGATGCGAAAAAGTCTGATACAACCAAGTTTGGAAGATTCCATCGTGGGATGTTAGAGCGTGGTATTTACTTAGCACCATCTCAGTTTGAAGCTGGGTTTACTTCTTTAGCCCACACAGATGAAGATATTGAGCAAACGTTAGCCGCTGCAAAGGACGTGCTTTCTAGTCTCTAATTTCTGGGGACTGGGGATTGGTGATTGGTGATTGGGGACTGGGTAAAAACTAAATTCTTACTTTTGCCTTGTACCTATTCCCTGTTCCCTATTCCCTATTTTTTAACAACCACATCCTTTATGTCGACAACCTTTGACAGTTTGATGCCGATGCAAAAAAGCTAACTAAGTAGTCGTGCAAAATAAATTTTATATTTGGGATAGGGAACAGGGAACTCTTAACAGTGAACAGATAAGGAATACAGAGATTTTTGTTTGTTCCAAAAATGTTAAATTAATTCTGCCCAGGTACTTAATAGACCTCTCCGAAAAAGATGTAGGGACAATTCATGAATTGTCCCTAACAAGGGTTTGCTTATATCCGACTTTCCGTACTTCAAAATGTAATACGTTAATACTTCAATAAATTTTACAAAAAATGTTGATATTATTCAGTATTTAAACGTATGAATTATAGCCCTTCGTCGATCGCTATTCAACCACCATTAACCCCAATTTTCTTAATTTTCATGTATTACAAAGCGAAGTGCGGAATGTGGGTTAGAACTAAGAAGTAGAACCCCATAGATTTAGTTGTCAAGGTACAGATTGCCGTTAGGCAGTTAGGTTTTTATACAGGTTAATTACCGTTCCTGTTGAAAACAAGATATCATGACTGCCCCACGCATGGGCAATCCGTTCGCCTACATCCACTGTTCCTTAGTACGATAAAGTATCATAGCAAGGCGTTGATACTTTATCGGGCGTGGTTTTGGCTCACTCAATTTCTTTATAACCTATGACTACCAAAGCTCAAGTTATTAATTTTCAGGATAAGTTACAGCGTGTTGGTGTCAGCAGTGTCACTAAGATGTTAATGGGAATTCTTGCGGCTGTTCCCATAGCACAAAGCTTGCCAGCAGAGGCTTTAGAAGTACAGATTTTACCGGAAAAAGTGCAATTGGGAGATACAATTTCCGTATTAATTGAACCAGAAAGTGGAGAACAGCCTGGTATTCCTACGGTAACAGTTGGAGAGCAAACCTATCCAGCCTTTGAAATTGCCCCCAATAAATACCGTGCTTTTATTCCTACCACTCCATTAGAAGAACCAGGAGTAAGACAAGTTACTGTGTCAGGAGAGGGACAGCGACAAAGAAATTTGGCTGTGTACGTAGGCGATCGCAAATTTCCCATCCAACGTATTAATTTACCCCCAGGAAAAGCCGGAGTTAAAGCAACAGAATATGAACTAGAACGAGTTAAAGAGTTTAAAGCCCTACAAACACCTGACAAATATTGGGACGGTGTTTTCCTGAGACCAAATCAAGGACGGATGACCACAACCTATGGTGTAAGGCGCTACTATAATGGTAAATTTGCCAATGATTACTACCATCGAGGACTGGACTACGCTGGTGCAGCAGGTTCAGCTGTAGTTGCCCCAGCAGCAGGAAGAGTGGTTTTAGTAGGCACAGTATCCCAAGGTTTCATAGTTCATGGTAATGTAGTTGGCATTGACCACGGTCAAGGAGTAACCAGCATTTTCATGCACCTCAGTCGGATTAATGTTAAAGAAGGTGATATGGTCAAAGCTGGTCAACTAATTGGTGCAGTAGGTTCTACAGGTGCTTCTACAGGACCTCATCTACACTGGGGTTTATATGTCAATGGAAAATCTATTGATCCTTCATCTTGGAAAACAAAGATAATTGATTAGTAATTAAGAATTACTAATTCATAATTCATAATTAGGGTTTGCTGAAAAAGTCCCTTCGTTGAGGCAGGGAATAGGGAATAGGGAATAGGGAATAGTTTTAGCTATCTGTTATCCCCAGATTTTCTAATTTATCAGACCCAAAATGCACAGTTTTTAAGGTATGCCCTTCAAAAATCTTGCACTTTCTTTCCTCCTGATCAGCCTCAAACCTTTGATTTACGAGTATTTTGGGTTTATTCAGCAAGCCCTATTTAGGATTTAGGATTTAGGATTTTGGATTGTTTCTGTCAACTCAATCTAAAATCTAAAATCTAAAATTATTCTGAATCCTGTCTCCTGCCTCCTGACCACTGCTATTTTAGTTGCGGACTAATACTGGTGTGCCTAAATCTAATTGCTGGTATAACATTCGCACATCAGGGTTACGCATTCTCAAGCAACCATGAGACACGGCTGCACCTATTAAATCAGTATCAGGTGTACCATGAAAGCCAATTTCGTTTCTGCCATCTGACCAAAAACCAATCCATCTGTCTCCTAAAGGACTATCAGTACCAGCTTCATATATTTTCCCTGTAATTGGATGTTTCCAAATGGGATGATGCTCTTTATGTATGACTTGAAAACTACCTGTGGGTGTTTCCCAGCCTTTTTTACCAATAGCAATGGGGTAACTAGCTATAACTTGGTCATAGCGGTAAACATAAACCCGGCGATCGCTTAAATCAACCACCACTTCTGTCTGAGTAGATTGAGAACCTTGAACAGACGTGGACTCATCCACACCGCGAAAGAAAAAGCCCTTTGGTTTGCTGTTTGTCTTCTGCTTCTCGATCTGTTCTGGAAACACCAACTTTGTATTTTTTGGTGTATCCGCAGCACTAGCTACATATTTTTTCCCAGCAGTAGAATTTGATGGAGAAGAGGGAAAAGACGCGCCGAAAGCGGTTTCCCCAATGCTAATACCTGGAGAAATATTTTTACTAGAGTCAGTCGGGGAAGTAGAATTTTTCCTTAATGTAGTGGATACCGACGGATTTAACTGGGCTGTTGTTCTCATACTGTGCCAATGGACAGCCAGAGATAAAATTGCTGTGCCAAAACAGAGGAACATTACCATCCGCGCTACAGATTCATTTCTTGCCATTGCCATTGCTTATTGTGTATCCCTGACATATCTGGCTCATTAAAATTAATTATGGACTGCCAACAGCAGCCAATTAGCAAAGAATTTATCAATAATTATCAGTTATCTCATTACCCTGACAATATCTTTATAATTTAGAAGTTTTAGGAGTCAGGAGTCGTAGGGGCGAAGCATTCGGAAAATAACCTGTGATAAAAATTGATAGTTTATCGCCCGAATGCTTCGCCCGTACAGGAAAATAGCCTTTTCATAAAATTGATAGTTTATCGCCCGAATGCTGATGCTTCCAGCACGCTTCGCGAACGCCCGTACAGGAGTCAGGAGTCAGGAAGAAGAGGGTAAATATTTCTTCCCAGTCACCATTCACCATTCACCAGTCACCAGTCCCAATTGTCAAGGGGTAGTAGTCAGTTGTTTAAGTGAATACATCCTACTGATTTTTTTCCCTATACTCAAGACTCGGCATTGTAGACTCAACACTTTTTTTATAATTCCTGATTTATATTTCTGTGTTGATCTCATAAATCCGTCACTTAACCCAGGAACATCTCTCTAATTATCTAGTCTAATAGGAGGGGATGATTTACAGCCAGTACGATCTATGAGTCAATCGATTACTGTATCCTGGTCAACTGTTGATGCCAATTATTCACAAGCATCGGTGCAAGTTGACAAACTCTCAAACCACGATCTTATTTTACGCTGTCAAGCAGGACTGCGCCCAGATAAAGCTGCCTTTGCAGAACTCTTACGGCGCTATCAGACTCAGGTCGATAAGGTTTTATACCATCTGGCTCCTGATTGGTCTGACAGAGCCGACTTGGCTCAGGAAGTGTGGATTCGAGTCTATCGCAATATTAACCGCTTACAAGATCCTGCTAAATTTCGGGGTTGGTTAAGCCGTATTGCCACTAACTTGTTTTATGACGAGTTGCGTAAACGCAAACGGGTTGTTAGCCCCCTGTCATTGGATGCTCCCCGCTCGGTAGACGACGGCGAGATGGATTGGGAAATTGCTGGTGATACACCAGGACCAGAGGAAGAACTCACTACTAGAGAATTTTACGAACAACTGCGAGATGCGATCGCTGATTTACCAGAGGTGTTCCGTACTACAATTGTCCTGAGAGAAATCGAAGGATTACCCTATGAAGAAATTGCCGAAATTACTGGCGTTTCTCTAGGAACTGTAAAATCGAGAATAGCTAGGGCTAGATCCAGATTGCAAACCCAGTTGCAAAGTTATCTAGATGGTTAAGTAAATTTACAACATCTTTCCTTAATTCAATGGTAGAATTTTAAAAGAACAAGAACTGTGGTGAAATCTCAATTTTTTTCTACCATTTGGCAGTAAAATTGCTTAAATTCTCAAATTTATCCGCTGTGTTGACCCGTGTATGACTTGGTAAAAACGTTAAGATGAATACTGATTCTCAGTTTGATGACCGTTCCCCCTCCCAATTCCCTAGTGATGTAGCAAATGGAATGGCTAAATATACCAATGAATCAACGGGTACTAAGGATATGGAGAAACGTGATTGCCGACAACACAACGAAACTGACCGCTTTGAGTTATTAAGTGCTTACCTAGATGGCGAAGTTACCGCTGCTGAACGTAAGCAAGTAGAACAATGGCTGTCCACAGATGAATCAGTTAAGTGTCTGTATGCACGACTTTTAAAACTGCGGCAGGGTGTAAAAACCATGCCCATACCAGCATCTGCACAGCCTCCAGAAGTGACATTCCAGCAAGTCTGGAAACGCTTGAGCTACCGTTACCAACTAGGTTGGATGTTTGGAGGGGCTGCTGTAGCGGCTTGTATCATCGGCTCAATCTCAGGCTTTATTCCCGGTAATACATCCAAATTACAACTGGCACAACAGAAAATACAGCCAATAACGGTAACAAGTCAGCCAGCAGTTTCTACCTCACCGTTAATGGTAGCCTTGAATAACCCAGTCATTGAAATTCCCAAAACAGCAGTAGCTTCTCCAAGAAAACCAGTTACTGAGTCAAAAACTCTCAAAAAAGATTCAGAGTTAAACATTAACTAATGAGTTGACAGATTACAGAACAGGCAACAGGTAACAGATTACAGCTTCAAAGCTGTGAAGTTAACTATTCCAACAACCATCCAGTTGAGGAATACCACGGAGTTGGTAAACCTTTTCTATCGTCATCAAGTACACCCAAGCCCAACCTAAAGACAAGCGGTCTAAATCAAAAATTTCGATATATTCCCTAGTGTAAAGATTTTCTGACACTGGTTTTGTGGGCTGGTAATCTTCTAGATCATCCAATGCGGGTAAAATCTGGGAGTCAGCAAAAGACAACAAATAACCGTAAACTTTCTCATCTCCGAGTGTCATCGCCGGATATCCCATTGGTAAAGCATATATTTTACCGAACGCGATCGCTTTTTTTGATGTTAATACTTTATGTTCACACAGGTGATAATTAGCTTCAAATGGTTTTAGAGTACCGTATACAAAAACATTCATTACTGTGGTTGCTTAGTTAGGGCTTGCCGAAAAAGTGATCGTTAGAGGCTAGGGAACAGGAAACAGGGAACAGTTTCCAGAATTGAATTTTTAATCACATTTTTACCCCCTTGTCCACCGTCCTTCCTTGTATTGCCCTCACGACAAAGTAAAATACCTACCTCTGTTACCCATCCCGCACCCCGCTTCTATTTTTTCAAGTTCCCGTAGTTGCGGAAACATCAATTAACCAGCGAACAGTTTGGGGGAAATTAATCACAATTAACAAAACAATAAACTGTAAAATCATAAAAGGAATTGCACTTTTATGAATATCAAATGTACTCACCTCTTTAGGGGCAACACTTTGTAAATAAAACAAAGAAAATCCTACTGGTGGCGAAATAAAAGCAGTTTGTAAATTAATTGCCATTACCACACCAAACCAGACCATATCAATATCTAAAGCTTGGGCAGCAGGTACAAATAAAGGCATAGCAATAAAGCATATTTCCATAAACTCTAGAAAAACACCCAGAGCGAAAATTGCTAAATTACTAACAATTATAAACCCCCAATATCCTCCTGGTAAACCAGTTAATAATTGAGTAATCAGAGTTTTTCCGCCCAAAGCATCAAACACCAAACTAAACATTGAAGAAGAAAATAAAATCATTACCACTAAAGCAGTAATTACCGCTGTAGAATGAGCCGCATCACGAATTAATTGGGGAGTCAAACGTTTATTAAAAGCTGCGAGGATAGTAGCCCCAACTGCACCTACTGCCCCTGCTTCCGTGGGAGTAGCAACACCAAAGAAAATACTTCCTAATACTGCAAGAATTAAGAAAATAGGGGGAATAACTGCTTTAAAAACTTTTTTAATTAATTGACTACCTTGAGGAATTTCCACATCCGCAGGAATCAAGGGAACTTTTTCTGGATTAAAAACAGCTAATCCTAATATATAAAGAATATAAGAACCAGATAACATTAAACCAGGAATTAATGCCCCTAAAAATAAATCTCCTACAGAAACACCAATTTGATCACTGAGAATTACTAATACCAAACTTGGAGGAATTAACTGGGCTAAAGTACCAGAAGCAACTATCACCCCAGCAGCTAATTTTTTATCATAGCCATAGCGAATCATTACAGGTAAAGATAACATTCCCATAACAATTACCGTAGCTGCTACAACTCCAGTTGTGGCGGCTAAAACAGTTCCTACTAAAACGACTGCTAAGGCTAAACCACCCCTGACACGACTAAAAAGAATACCAATAGTTTCTAATAATTCTTCCGCTAATCCTGATTTTTCTAATACTGCACCCAGAAACACAAAAAACGGAATAGCTAGTAGAGTAAAATTGGACATTGTTCCAAACCAACTATTGGGTAATAGTAGGAGACGGGCAGGATTAAAAGCCCCTAATGCTGTACCAATGATTCCAAAAACAATGGCTGTACCGGCAAAGGAAAAAGCTACAGGATAGCCACTCATTAAGATAACGAAAAAGCCAACAAACATGAAAATGGATAACCATTGAAAACCCATAATTTTACCTACTCAATATTGATATTTTCTGAAGTTTCTAAACGAATTTTCTCTGCTACTTCTTCATAGCCTAATAGTACGGCTACATATTTAATTGTTTGAGAAATACTTTGTAAAAGCAGAAATAATAAACCTATGGGAACCATTGTTTTAATGGGAGCGCGGGGTAAACCATTAGCATCAGAAGATACTTCCCAATTTCCCCAAGTACCATCACTTAGTCTTCCCCAAGACTGTAAAACTGGGTTAAATGTCACCCAAATACCAATTAAACAAAAGGGAATTAAAAATAAAATTGTTCCTAAAAAATCAACTAAGGCGCGTCTTTTTTCACTCATATTAGTATAGAGAAAATCAACCCGCACATTTTCGCCATGACGTAAAATGTACGCAAAGCCTAGTAAGAAAGTGAGAGAAAATAGATACCATTGTAGCTCTAATAAGGCATTAGAAGATAATTGCACTCCGATGAAGCGCCCTAGATAACGGGCGACAACATTAAAGAAACCAACGCCAATGGTGAGTAAAACTAGCCAATTGGATAACCATCCCAATTTATCAGCACATTTGTCAATAAACTGGGATACTTTTAACAGCTTGCTGATGAAGGTGAATCTTCTTGAGTTACGCATAGAACATAATAAATTCAGGGTAAGAATTGAGAATGCAGGATTAAGTCTCAATAATAACCCAAGTTGCTAGTTATAACTATAAGCATAAGCCTTCTAGATCCCCCTAAATCCCCTTAAAAAGGGGGACTTTGATTAATTTCCCCCTTTCTAAGGGGGGTGACGGGCGATCTAATCGAGAAATAAACCTGAATATTTGTAACTAGCAACTTACGTTAATACTTTAACTGCCCTATGGCTAACGCCACGCTGCGCTATCGGGCGAGGCAGAAGGCAGAGGGCAGGAGGCAGAAGGAAAATTTTTGAATTAAGAATAAAGCCTTTTTGACTCGCCCATTTGGGTTTAAGTCCACCGCCATAATCTGGTGATTTGGTGAGCCAGCACTGCAAGAAGGTTTTCTTCTGTAGGTGACTGGCGTTCGCGTAGCGTGCCGGAGGCATTACCCGCAAGGGCGGTCTACGATTAGAGGTGGGTTTAAATCCCCCACTAAGACAGCCTCCTGCCTCCTGCCTTTCAACTCCTGCCTCCTTTAAATATTGTTCAAAATTCAGTTATAAAAAATTTTTTACAAGATGATATTTCACAATATTTAATCTATTTATCAGTCCTGTAGGGGTCTAGCACTGCTAAACCCCTACTATTTAATTAATCAATCTTTCCACATCGAAAATATCCAAATTTGTTAACTGTGATACTTGTTCTACAGACATTCCATTCTGTAATAAATTCATCGCAACTTGTCTTAATTGCAGTTCAGCTTGTTCTGCACGTTGTTTTTCTTGTTCTGCACGTTGTTTTTCTTGTTCTGCACGTTGTTTTTCTTGTTCTGCACGTTGTTTTTCTTGTTCTGCAATTTGTTCTACTTCATCTGCTTTTTGTTTTGCAATTTCTGCGATTTCCTGAGAAGTAGGAAATAACTCACCATCCAAAGTTGCCCAGCGTAACCATGTTGTTTCAACACCTCTATACTTACCTTGCCAACGCACTAAAGCCAAATTTAAGACTTTACTTACCAGTTGCTTTTGATCATTTAATGGTATTTGTTGATATACACCACTATTTAGATCAAAACCTGCAAAATCATCTGGTTTAAAAGGGTCATACCAAAAATATTCAGATACCCGCATTTGATTTTGATAAATCAATTTTTTCGCATTTTTATCATTATTAGCTGTACTTTCTGACAGTAATTCAATTACAACATCTGGCGGTTTTCCCTCTTCCCAAACCACCCAAGATAATCTTTCTGTTTTCGGCACACCTAAAACAGCAAAGAAATCTGGACCGCGAAAATCTTGATTTTTTAATTGTGCTAAACTGTAGTAGACAAACATATTGCCTCCTACATATCCATCAGCCCTTTGATCTAACCAAGGCTGAATCGTATCAATTAAAATATCCATTTGTAATTTATGTCTTTGTGTCTCCATCGGGATACCATCATCACAAGGAAGTTCTGCCTGGGTGGGTGGCAGTTTAATGCTAGGCTTGGCCAAAACAGTTTCTAACATAGCTGTTAAATATTAGTTAGAAATTACTTAATATTTTTATACTAATATGAAATGATGGGAAATTGACAAAATTATCAGAAATAATAAATCTGATCGGAATTTCTGAATTGTTGCATCATATTGTTGCATCATTATGATATTGTGGGAACATCTTAATTTTAGGTCAATAGTATTAACTGTTATGAAACGTCGAGCTATTGTTAACAGATTATCTCAAAGTGCGATCGCTGCTACAGGAGTGGCAATAGTTGGTGGTTGTCAAAAAGCTACAAACCCAGCTACAAAAGGACAAGCAGACACTAGCAACCTACCCACCATTAGATGGCAAATGGCCACCAGTTGGCCAGTATCCTTAGAAACAATTTTTGGCGGAGCGCAGGTGTTGGCAGAACGGGTCAAAGCCCTAACCAATGGTAAATTTATCATCGAACCCCGTGCAGCAGGAGAAATAGCCCCTGGTTTAGAAGTTCTGAATGTGGTTTCTCAAGGTGCAGTCCAAGCAGGACACACAGCAGCTTATTACTACATTGGGAAAAGTCAGGCTTTAGCTTTTGGAACATCCGTACCATTTGGATTGAATGCCCAACAGCAAAACGCTTGGTTATATGAAGGAGGCGGTTTAGCCAAACTTCAGGAAATTTACGCCCGTAAATTTAATGTGATTCAATTTCCTGCGGGAAATACGGGTACACAGATGGGGGGATGGTTTCGCAAGGAAGTGAAAACACTGAATGACCTCAAGGGACTAAAAATGCGTATTCCCGGTTTAGGCGGACAAGTCATGTCCAAACTAGGGGTAACAGTACAGACACTTCCAGGGGGAGAGATATTCCAAGCTTTACAAACCGGCGCTATTGATGCTGCTGAGTGGGTAGGACCCTACGACGATGAGAAATTAGGCTTAAATAAAGTTGCTAAATATTACTATTATCCTGGTTGGTGGGAACCGGGTCCAACCTTAGAAGTACAAATTAATTTAGATGAGTGGAAAAAGCTACCTCCTCAATATCAAGCAGCTTTAGAAACAGCCGCCTATCAATCAAATACCACAATGTTAGCCCGTTATGATGCACGTAATAGTGAAGCTTTAGATAAACTATTAAAAGCAGGGGTACAAGTGCGTGCTTACAGTCAGGAAATATTAGAAGCAGCGGAAAAAGAATCTTTTGCTTTGTATGATGAGTTTGCGGCGAAGGATGCAGATTTTAAAGCGGTTTATGAAATTTGGAAACCCTTTAGAGATGGTATCTATGCGTGGAATAATCTGAATGAGGGTAGTTTAACTCGTTATGCCTATGGGAAATTGAAGTAGGTGACAGGTGACAGTTTCAGCTATCAAATCATTTACAAGCACAGGTAGATGAGGGACTAAGAAAATTTTTATACATTTAGCACTTCAGCCAAAAAGTCACTATGCTGTAGTATAAAAATAATTGCTGTAGTGTAAAGTTCATTTTGTCTGTAAAGAAAGACATTCACAGCCGAGAGATCAGACCAGAGATGTATGATCGTGTTTTGGAGAAGGAAGACTTAATCAAAAGTCTAGAACAACTATAACTACTGCATAAATTAGCCGGACTTGATATCTAGGATTATGCCACAATAGCGAAACTAGGAAAAATATTAGGAGTTTTTAATTGTGGAGTCCACCCCAAAAGCATCATACACCCCGGCCGCAATTGAAGAAAAATGGCAGCAAACATGGTTAGAATTGGGATTAGATAAAACCAATCAAGACCCAACCAAACCTAAATTTTACGCGCTTTCCATGTTTCCCTACCCATCTGGTAGCTTACACATGGGTCACGTCCGTAACTACACCATTACAGATGTAATCGCCCGCCTCAAAAAAATGCAAGGGTATAGAGTATTACATCCTATGGGTTGGGATGCCTTTGGATTACCCGCAGAAAACGCTGCTATTGATAGAGGTGTACCTCCTGCCCAATGGACATATAAAAATATAGACCAGATGAAAAAACAATTACAACGTCTGGGTTTATCCTTAGATTGGGAAGCAGAATTGGCTACCTGTTCACCCGATTATTATAAGTGGACACAGTGGATATTTTTGCAATTTTTAGAAGCGGGTTTAGCTTATCAAAAAGAAGCGGCTGTAAATTGGGACCCCATTGATCAAACCGTACTAGCTAACGAGCAAGTAGACAGTGAAGGACGTTCTTGGCGTAGCGGAGCAATTGTAGAACGTAAATTATTGCGGCAGTGGTTTTTAAAGATTACCGATTATGCCGAAGAATTATTAAATGATTTGGATAAATTACCTGGTTGGCCAGAACGAGTTAAAGTAATGCAAGCTAACTGGATCGGAAAATCCACTGGTGCATATTTAGAATTTCCCATAGTCGGTTTAGATGAAAAAATCGCTGTTTATACTACCCGTCCCGACACCGTTTATGGCGTTAGCTACGTCGTATTAGCTCCAGAACACCCTTTAACTCAACTTGTCACCACTTCCGACCAAAAAGCGGCTGTAGAGGCTTTTATCAAAGAAGTAAGCAACCAAAGCGAATTAGAAAGAACCGCAGAAGACAAACCAAAACGGGGTATTCCTACCGGGGGGAAAGCTATCAACCCCTTCACTGGGGAAGAAGTACCGATTTGGATTGCAGATTATGTACTCTATGAATATGGTACAGGTGCGGTGATGGGAGTACCCGCCCATGATGTGCGAGATTTCAAATTTGCAAAGGAGCAAAATTTACCTATTAAAGTGGTAATTGTACCGGAAATTGGAGCAGATGAAAATTTAAAATCAGCTTACACAGAACCGGGAATTTTAATTAATTCAGGTGAATTTAATGGCATTAATTCTGTAGATGGAAAAAAAGCCATTACTGAATATGCAGAAAAACAAGGTTTTGGTAAAGAAAGAGTACAATATCGCTTGCGAGATTGGTTAATTTCTCGTCAACGTTATTGGGGCGCACCTATCCCTGTTATTCATTGTCCTAATTGTGGAATTGTACCCGTACCAGAAAAAGATTTACCTGTACAATTGCCAGAAGAAATTGAATTAAGTGGCCGTGGTGGTTCACCTTTAGCACATTTAGAAAGTTGGGTAAATGTTCCTTGTCCAAGTTGCGGTACTCCAGCAAAAAGAGAAACCGACACAATGGATACTTTTATTGATTCTTCTTGGTATTTCTTGCGGTTTACTGATGCCACAAATGCAGAGAAAATTTTTGATGGTGGTAGAGTAAATGATTGGATGCCGGTTGATCAATATGTAGGCGGTATTGAACACGCGATTTTACATTTGTTGTATTCTCGTTTCTTTACCAAAGTATTAAGAGATAGAGGTTTGTTGAATTTTGATGAACCATTTCAAAAGTTATTAACTCAGGGAATGGTACAGGGTTTAACATACATGAACCCGAAAAAAGGAGGAAAAGATAAATGGATTCCTTCAAATTTAGTTGATGCTAATAATCCTGTAGATCCGCAAACTGGAGAACCTTTAGAAAAGGTTTATGCTACCATGTCTAAATCAAAAGGAAATGGTGTTGCACCGGAAGATGTGATTAATAAATATGGCATTGATACGGCGCGGATGTTCATTTTATTTAAAGCACCTCCAGAGAAAGATTTAGAATGGGATGAAGCTGATGTTGAGGGACAATTTAGATTTTTAAACCGTGTTTGGCGGTTGGTTACTGATTACGCTGCGGCGGGAGTTTGTAAGCAAAAAGCTGATTTGGAAAAGTTAAGTAAAGAGGAAAAAGATTTACGGAGAGCGATTCATTTAGCGATTCAAGCAATTACGGAAGATGTGGAGGAAGAATATCAATTTAATACCGCAATTTCGGAGTTGATGAAGTTAAGTAATGCGTTGACTGATGCTAAGTGTAATAATTCGCCAATTTATGCGGAAGGTATTCTAACTTTGGTGATTATGTTAGCGCCTTTTGCGCCCCATATTGCTGATGAATTATGGCATTTGTTGGGGAATAAGGGAACGGTACATACTCAAGTTTGGCCGAGTTTTGATCCTGCTGCTTTGATAGCTGATGAAATTACTTTGGTAATTCAAATTATGGGTAAAACTCGCGGTTCTATTCAAGTTCCTTCGCAGTTAGATAAGGTTGAGTTGGAGAAGTATGCGCGGGAGTCTGAGGTGGCGAAGCGTTATATTGAAGGGAAGGAAGTTAAGAAGGCGATCGTTGTTCCTGGTAAGTTGGTGAATTTCGTTTTGGGTTAGGGTTTGTAGGTTGGGATGGACTACCACTTTCTCTAATATACAAGGTTGGGTTGCATTTCATTTAACCCAATCTATTTGTTATTATTGTTAATGTTGGGTTTCCTTACGTCAACCCAGCCTACGTACAACAAGGTATAAACAATATCATAAAGTAGAGTTTAAAAATGGAAAATATACAAACAATTGGTAATTCGCTTGTTACAGAAATAGAATTTCAGAAATATATTGCGGAATTAGAGGATTACTACGAGAAAAAGTTAACTAACTTTGCTATAAACGTATACCGAGAAAGGATTAGTCAGTGTCAAGAAATGGATGATAAATCTCTGCAAATAGCTGTAACTAAGTGTATAAATAATCATGCCTGTGGTGAAAAATTCTTTCCATCTGCGGAGATGTTAATTCAATATGGACTAGAAAATAATGCTGAAAAAGAAATGAATAAAACTGTAAATTATTTGGAACAGATTGAATTATTAAAGAAGTCTGATGAAATTATAGCGATGTCAGTTTGGACAAAAGACAATATAGCAGAAATGTTAGTTAGTCATGGCTATACTGATAGCAATGAAAATATATTGGCTACTATTGATGAAATTATTGGACTACTCGGCAAAAATGACGCTCATCACAAATTTATTCTGAACATGGCTATTGGCAGAGCTAAGAAAGATGGAGCAATCAAGTAGTTTGTAAATTGTGTTAAATAAATGGATTCACGCGACGATTTTCCTAAAAGAATTAAAGATTTGCTTGCGAAACGTGTTGGTTATCGCTGTTCTAACCCCTCCTGCCGTAAGCTTACCAGTGGTCCTCACAAAGATTCAGAAAAGGCAGTCAATGTTGGAGTTGCTGCACACATCACAGCAGCATCACCTAAAGGTCCTCGTTATGATAAATCATTGTCTTGTGAACAGCGCAAATCAATAAATAATGGAGTTTGGTTATGTGGAACTTGCTCCACACTTGTGGACAATGATCGAGATCGCTACACTATAGAAGAGCTAAATCGCTGGAAGCAAGAAGCTGAAGCTGAAGCAAAACTTGAAATTGAAGGTAAATCTACTAAAGTAGTTGTTTCAGATCATCTATTTGAGAAAAAGATAGAAGCTTATCAGAAGTTATTTTATGCTGTAAAAAAAGCTTCTAGCATCATTATCGATCTTTTTGAGATAGACGAGTTATCAAATGAAAATAAGGAAGCAATAGCTTTTAAGGTCGGTTTAGAAATTGCTAAATTGGCGGATTCTGAAAGTTTTTTCTTGGATGATGAAGTTATTGTTCATACAGTCGGTGCTTTTGTTGGAGTGGAAGATATCTTTGCTATAACTGACTCTGTTATGCGTCAAGATCAAATTAATAAATTTAGAAAAAATATTAGAAATGCTTACAGAATGATTGAATCAATTAGAGATACTCGAAAATTAGATCGATCAATTAAAAGTCCGATTGTTGACTATTTTGAGTCTTTGAAAGAAATCCAAGATAAAGAGGATCAAATTTTCTAGTTTGTATATTGGGTTAAATGAAATGCAACCCAACAGATTTATTATTATTGGTTGATGTTGGGTTTTCTCAACCCAACCCACAGATTGATATAATCAAATAATAACAATTACCCATCGCTAACGGTAAATAACATGGATACTGAAAAACTAACAATACAAATCGAAGAACAGAGAAATTTATTACACACCGATAGACTTGATGTATCCTTCGGTGAAATAATGGGTATGTATGAACGCCAGGAAATAGTTATTAAACCTGCATTTCAAAGATATTTTCGTTGGGATATAGAACAGAGAACACGCTTTATTGAATCTATACTTTTAGGTATTCCCATTCCTCCCATATTTGTAGCTGAAGACAGTGAAGGAGTATGGGAATTAGTTGATGGGTTACAAAGAATTTCTACTGTACTTTCCTTTTTTGGAGTTTTGAAAAGCGAAGATGAAGGTATTAGGAAAAATAACAATTGGATGTTAACAGCAGGTGAAAAAGTTGAATCTTTGGAAGGATTCACTTATGAAAGTATACCAAATAAATTTCGATTAAATTTAAAAAGAGCTAATTGTAGAGTAGAAATTCTCAGAACCAATAGTAATTATGATATGCGTTTTGAACTTTTCAATAGATTAAATACTGGTGGTTCTCCATTGACTACTCAGGAGATTAGAAATTGTATTTACAGGGATATTTCACCTAAGTTTAATGATTTTCTTAAAGAACTTGCAGCTAATCAAGATTTTCGGACATTAATTGATTTGAGTAATGAGCAATATGAGCAATTATATGATGAAGAATTGGCTTTGAGATTTATTTCTCTATACAAAAATATCAGAAATGTCCGCACCAGTATTTCACAACACATGACTAAATTCATGAAAGATGCTTTAGAAAATGAGAATTTTGATTATGAAGGTTACAGAAAGATATTTACTCAAGTATTTGCATTGCTGAAACCGTTAGGAAGAGAAATTTTTCGTCAGAAAGATGGAAATTTTGCTACTGCTCTTTATGATGTGATTACGATTGGTGTAGGTGAAAATTATGATTATTACAAATTTCAAGATTTAGAATTAATACGGAATAAACTTAAAGAAGTTGATAAAGACTCTGTTTTAATCAAGTTTTCCAGAACAGGAGGAAATAATCAAAAAGACAGAATTATCAATCGTCTGACAGAAGCAAAGAGAATATTTGGAAACATTAATAAATAATGACTAATCAGATCACTCTTTTAGAACAAGAAATAATGTCAGACATTGAGGAAAGAAGAGAGTTAATGTCATGGTTAAAATTGCTGTGCGCTAGATATGGATTTTCTACTACAGATGAGGAATTATTTCTTTATTATTCAATCCCCATAATTTATTCTATTTGGGAAGGTTTTATTCAAACCTCTTTTCAAATATATGTGAGAGAATTAAATAAATTAGAACTTACTATTGATCAAGTTTCTGATTCAATAATAATATATCATATCGAATCTACATTTCCCCAATTTAAACAATATCCAGATGCAGATAAATTTAATAAAAAAGTAAATTTTTTTAATAGGTTGGGTGTGTTTTATAAAACTAATCCCTTGGAAATCAGTCCAAAGATAAATACAGAAAGCAATGTTGGTTTTAAGGTTTTAAATAGAATACTAACTGATTTCAATTTAGATAAAATTCCAGAATTTCCAGATCCAGGTTCTCGATATTCCTTAGCAGAGGAACTCGATAAATTCCTCCTCAAAATTAGAAATACAGTTGCTCATGGACAACAAAGTTCTATAGTAGTAAAGAGAGAAGATTTAGAAAGAGCAATTAAACTGGTTGATAAACTGATGGATTTAGTGTTTGATAGAATTAAAACTGGGTTTATAAATAGGTCATATCTTAAATAGTTTGTAGGTTGGGTTAAATGAAATGCAACCCAACACATTTATTATTATTCGTTGATGTTGGGTTTCCTCACGTCAACCCAACCTACAGAATTAATTCCCAGGCTTGATCATAAAAATATGGTATCATTGAGAATATATGTATAAATATTATTACCTCAACACAAACGAGTTAGAATCATGAAACTGAGATTTCGCAAAAATATACGCGCTTCTCGCACTGGTGTAAATCGTTCCAGTAAGTACATAATTATTCATCAGAAAAAAGGAGAAACACCAGGAATGAATAGAATATTGTCACCAACTATGGCAAAGCATTATTTTGTCAAGGCGTTTTTAAATTTCCTTGCTAGAGATATCAAAAAAAATCCCAGTAATATTGAACCACTTACAGAAGAAATATATCATCGTGCATCTATGCTTACAGAAGGAATGGAAACTGATCTGGATGAAGAATTACCAGAGGATTTCATGTTTGTATGAATGTTAATGGGTGGACATTAAAAATTCATCCTGCCTTTGGTGAGAAATATAATAAATTGATCATTAAGGTTGAGCAACTTAAAGAAAAAGACCCTGAAGGATATCAGCAAAATCCAGTTACACAGTTTCTCAACAACATTAATGAGCTTATTTTTAGGAGAATACCTGAAGATCCGAGCGCACCAGAATTTAGGCAAGGTAAAACATTAGGAACAGATAAAAAGCATTGGTTTCGAGCGAAATTTAATAGAAGATTTCGTTTATTTTTTCGTTATAGTAGTACGGAAAAAGTCATTATTTATGCTTGGATAAATGATGAAAATACGTTGCGGAAAGAGGGAGCAAAAACAGATCCATACAACATTTTTAGTAAAATGCTTGCAAGTGGTAATCCTCCAGATAATTGGGATGTTCTTTTAAAGGCTTCAGATGATCTAGAATTTGTTTCAGAAGATGTTGACAATGGTTAATTTATAACTTGAATTACTCTTGTACGTTGGGTTAAATGAAATGCAACCCAACCTACAAAATAGGTATTTTTATTGAAAAAGAAGATTATAAAAAGAAAGATTTTGAAGAAGGATTTTTAAAATAATTGATTGAGAATAAGAGACATAAAATGCAGAAGATAAGATTTACTTTTATTGACCTGTTTGCGGGAATTGGTGGATTTAAAATGGCATTAAGTAACAATGGTGGTCATTGTTTAGGATTTAGCGAAATAAATCAAGATGCCATCAATACATATTGTGATAACTTTGAAATTGAATCTAGTTATAACTTAGGAGATATTACCAAAATTAAAGAATTACCACCCCATGATTTATTAACTGCTGGAGTTCCTTGTCAAAGTTGGTCAATTGCAGGTAAAAATCTAGGTTTTGATGATGATAGAGGACAATTATGGAACGATACAATTTATTTACTAAAACAATCACAACCCAAAGCATTTATCTTTGAAAATGTCAAAGGATTAGTTGATCCTCGGAATCAAAAATCCTTAGCATACATCCTAGAAAGAATAGCAAAAGCAGGATATTATGCTAAATATTTTGTCATTAACTCCTTTGATTATGGTGTACCACAAAATAGAATCCGTGTATATATAATTGGATTTTATAAACAAGAGTATCTAGAAAAGTTCACTTTACCAAAACCAATAGATAAAAAACGCACACTTGGCGATATATTAGGTATTACATCAGAGAAAAAAATAGATAACCAGGTTATTGAGAGAGATATATTTGGTAATATTATTTCCTCTAAAAGTATGAGTCTTTCACATACCAACGGATTTAATGATTACTTTTTATTTAATGACCTGAGAAATGGTCATACCACAATACACTCATGGGATATTATTGAAACTACTGAAAGACAGAAAAATATTTGTTTATTACTACTTAAAAACAGACGCAAAAGTAATTACGGACAATTAGACGGAAACCCATTATCATTAGCACATTTTCAAAGTCTAGATTCATCAATTACACAACCAGAAATTGATGAACTGGTAGCATTAGAAATTTTTAAATCAGAAGAATATCGTTTTATGATCAAACGGTCTAATATTAAAGATAATATTAAGAATTTGACTCAAGCTGAAGAAATACTGCTTTCATTTACCAATAATGGAGAAATAATAATTGATAATTTAAAAATCCAAAAAGTGTTTAAATTAGAAAAAATATCAATCCAAAAAACAATTGATTCTCTCAAACAAAAGCATATTATTGAGTGTGTGGAAATTCGCTATGATTTTAAAAATACGAAAATCAGTACAGGATTATTTGGTGTTAGTCGTATTTTTTTGCCAACTTCTGATATTTTCCCCACTTTAGTGGCCAGTGATACAAATGATTTTATCACCTTAAAAACAATTGCAGCTATAAATCATCATGATTTTAAAAACAAATTCATCAAAGAAGTTTATAAACCAAGAGAATTTAGAAAAATTACTAAAAGCGAAGCCTGTTTAATACAGGGATTTCCCCATGATTTTAAATTACCAGAGTCTAGAGCAAGATGGATGAAACTAATTGGAAATAGTGTTTCAGTTCCCGTCATTGATAAATTGTGCAAAGCTATTATTGATACTGGTGTTTTTAATAATAGTAATTTGTAGGTTGGGTTAAATGAAATGCAACTCAACACATTTATTATTAGTTGATGTTGGGTTTCCTTACGTCAACCCAACCTATGGAAAATTACTAGAAGCACCTATAGAAACTCCAGGAGTGCGATCGCCCCAAAAACCATTAGGAAATAACATCTTTGGTTTTGAAGATTTACCTAGTGGTGGAGATTTGGATTACAATGATGTGATGATTAGAATCAGTTTCTCTACTGTATGATGCGATCGCATGATTGAGCAAGTCCTAAGTTGACAATTTCATAGACAAAACTATACTTGTATTGACAAAAATCAATATATTTTTAGGAAAAAATCAACTACTTGATATATAATACGGTGATATCAAGTATTGAATTGAGACTATTGCCGACGCGA
>NZ_JAQMTI010000076.1:0-3136 GCF_028329225.1 Sphaerospermopsis kisseleviana CS-549
ACAATCCTGAAAATCCTTAAATCCTGAAAATCCTGATTCAGACAAATAAAATCTATAAAATCAAACCATCAATTAAACAATCACAATCCTGAAAATCCTTAAATCCTGAAAATCCTGATTCAGACAAATAAAATCTATAAAATCAAACCATCAATTAAACAATCACAATCCTGAAAATCCTCAAATCCTGGACATCCTGATTCAGACAAATAAAATCTATAAAATCAAACCATCAATTAAACAATCACAATCCTGAAAATCCTCAAATCCTGGACATCCTGATTCAGACAAATTCATTAACTTATATTAAGTTACATTAACAAAATAATAAAAAAATTAATACAACATAACTTAGTCAAGACTTTACAACTATACGTAAGTGTAGTTATTCTATTGATTAGATTAGATAGATTCAGATCCCGGATTTCTTTAATAGATTCAGATCCCGGATTTCTTTAAGAAATCCGGGATCTATAAAGATTACCCATTACCAAATAAATATTGCTATCGTTTACCACCTTCTAAAAAGAAAAATAAGATTACTCACTATTTACACCAGGTAATTAAACCGAAAATACCCATTTTAAACTATGATGATGTAGCTGCGGAATGGTTTGCTAACGAAAGAGCGCGACTTGTGGGAATAGGAAAAACTCCTGCATATCCAGATGGACAAATTGCATATCTAGGTTTTACATTTATTCAGCATCCCCTAAATAAAAAACCCACTACAGAAATACTATAGCGGGTAATGCAGTTATGGGTAATGTAAAATTCAAACTTTAAATTCAAACTTTAAATTCAAACTTTAAATTCAAACTTTAAATTCAAACTCTATTTAAGCCATTCCAAAACAGCTTCTTCCTTAGTATTGGTATTGCGAGAAGGTGTTTCCCGTTCAAACTTCATGTGAATAGAACGACTTTGTTCACCATCAGCAGCAACCGCTAAAATGGGGTAATCTATCAAACCATCTTGGAAAGACATCTGGAAGCGGAATGTACCATCGGGATTGAGTTTAATAGGACGACCACCAATAGTTACAGTTGCATCTGGTTCAGTTGCACCATATACAATTAATTCCGCATCAGCAATTAACCAGAATTTGCGGGGACGTTCTGGAACAGCAGAAGCGGAGAAACCAACTCCAGACATACCCACACCGGACATATTGATCCCGGATGCAGTGGGAACTGCCCACATACCTACACCAGAGGGGAAGATGTAAGAACTGATCGCTTGTTCTGGACGTACAGAACCGGCTACGTGCTGCATAGAACCGAACAGAGAACCAGCTACCCGTTGAGCTTCTGCTGATTCTGCCATACCAAAGATCTCGTCGTAAATGGGGTTGCCACCAGCACCCACCGCAGCGACTTTCTTAGCTGGGGGAACGAGTTCATACTTGGTCTTACCGCGTAGGTCCTCTTCAAAGTCTACGGTAATGAAGACATCTTCGATCCAGTCGGAAGGATAGACGGGGGGAATGTGAACCCTAGCAGAACGAGCTAATACCAACCAACCACCAATGGGGGTGCGATAACCGATATCAATTACATAATCGCGATCGCTCACAGGAATTGGTAAATACCATTCTCTCGCTAATTCATCCGCAGGATATTCTTGAATACTGTGGGGACTTTGATGATCTAAATCAATATCAGTAACATCATAAATCCGCAATGCTAATTGCTGTCCACCTTGACGACGCAACTCTTCTTTATGTTCATTGGGAATATCCCAGTATGTGTAAGCCCATTGTGGATCACGTGGTAACAATACAATGCGACTTTCACCATAACCACCTGGTAAATCTGCCAGTCCCTCATCCACATCAGCGAGAGAACCACCTGTCCGATCTTCCTGACCTAATTCAAATTTTGCTGCTTCCACGGTTTCCTGTGCCTCCAGTGAACGAGATGGACTTAGCGAAAGTTTGTTACTTTGTACTTCTTGAATTGATGCTAACAATTGAGATTTACGCATCCGACTGTAACGAGAAATGCCATACTCACTTGCAACTTTACGAAGTTGCCTTAATGTCATTTCCTCTAGCGGTGGGCGTTCTTTTGCCATTTATTTTGGCCTCCAGTAGTTTTTCGGGTAAATGACTTCCCCTGGTTATAGAATGGTTTATAAAATCTCATCTATCCCAGATGAATTTTTTATTCCTGACTTCTGGTTTTGCCCAGTTTATAAGGGTTTTAGTTGGTTTTTAAATGGATTGCCACGCTTTCTGATTCCTGGTTTTGCCATGATTAGCATTTCTTTGGGATCAGGGGCGTGTTTTTTCTTGATGAAATACTAACAGGTAATCATGCCTAGTGATCAAGGGGTATGAAGTCGGTTTTTCAGCTATTTCACGTATTTATTAGCCCTGCGGGGATCACATTGTTATGGAATCATAACATTTGCCTTGACCTGGGGTTCATTATGTCAATATTTGATGACATTTGCGTTCTCATGTTGTGGGATCGGCTTCTAGCCCGTCCAGCTTTAACAGGACTTACGCAAAAGAGAACGAAAGTAGGGGTAATTCATGAATTACCCCTACGCAAGAATCAGGTTTTCAGTCACATCTTCCGTAAGTCCTATTTAGGGGTTGCTGAGAAAGTCTTTCCGTGAGGGCATAGGAGTCAGGAGTCAGGAGTGGTAGGGGCGAAGCATTAGGGCGACTAATTATCAATTTTTGTCCAAGCCTATTTTCCGAATGCTTCGCCCGTACAGGAGTCAGGAGGAGATTTGAAAATTTCTTTGCCATCTCTTGAAATCCCCAAAAATGCACACTTTTTCCGGTATACCCTTCAAAACCCTTGCACTTTTTTCCTGTTTATCAGCCTCTAACCTTTGATATAAGCTGTTGTGCATTTAATTTGTATAAGTGGAACAGGCATCTTGCCTGTTAAACAAGAGTTCAGAATATTAGGATTATACAATTTAGCTGTGTAACAGCTTATCAAGGTTTTAGGTTTATTCAGCAAACCCTATTTAGGGCTTGCTGAAAAAGTCTCTTCGTTAAGGCAGGGAATAGGGAATAGGCAAGAGTTTCGGTGATCTGTTAGTAACCAATTCTTTGAAATTTCACCCGGAAAATGCACGCTTTTAGGAGTATACCCCTGAAAAATCCTGCACTGAT
>NZ_JAQMTI010000077.1:0-17201 GCF_028329225.1 Sphaerospermopsis kisseleviana CS-549
CTGGTGACTGGTGACTGGTGACTGGTGACTGGTGACTGGTGACTGGTGACTGGGTAATCAATTTTATTTTTACCAATTACCCATTACCAATTACCAATTACCAATTACCCATTACCCATTACCAACCATAACAAATTAAATAACTATTCAAAAAAATATGATTGATATTCTCATTCTTTCCAATGGACCAGGGGAAGTTACAACTTGGGTGCGTCCTGTCGTTAAAGCATTAAGAGAACAATTAGGATATGATATTTCTCAAGTGCGGATTTCTGTGATTTTATCACCTTGTCCTCATGCTAGTGGTAAAGAAGTAAGTATAGCTAGTTCCTATCCAGAGGTAAATAGAGTGCAAGCACCTGAGCATTTTTGGCAGTTTTTATTAACAGGAAAAACAGCCGAAAATTGGGACTGGAGAAAAAAAGGTGTAGTTGTATTTTTGGGAGGAGATCAAATTTTTCCTGTCATCATTGGTAAAAAATTAGGATATAAAACCGTAGTTTATGCAGAATGGGAAGCACGTTGGCATAATTTTATAGACTGTTTTGGAGTGATGAAACCCCAAGTGATCAAAAATGTCTCACCTCAATATGCACATAAATTTACCGTTGTCGGTGATTTAATGTTAGAAGCTGCTAAACAAGATGATATCACATCCAAAAACCAAAATCCAAAATCTAAAATTGAATTGATTGGAATTTTACCAGGTTCAAAAAAAGCTAAGTTAACTCAAGGGGTACCTTTAACTTTAGCTATTGCTGAATATATTCACTCTAAAAAACCAGAAACAAAGTTTTTTATTCCTGTTGCACCAACTTTAGATTTACCAACATTAGCCAGTTTTGCAAATCCTGAAAAAAACGAATTTACTCAAGCTTTCGGTTTTAACGGTGCATCTTTAATAGATAATTCTCTGCAAACTTCTACAGGTTTAACAGTAGAATTAAAACAAGAAAACCCTGCTTATCATTTATTATCTCAATGTGCAATTTGTCTAACTACAGTAGGAGCAAATACTGCAGAATTAGGCGCTTTGGGAATACCAATGATTGTATTATTACCTACTCAACAATTAGATGCAATGCGTTCTTGGGATGGTTTACCAGGTTTATTAGCAAATTTACCGGGTTTAGGTTCTGGTTTTGCTAAATTAATTAATTGGTGGTTTCTGAGAAATAAAGGTTTATTAGCTTGGCCTAATATTTGGGCGCAAAGTGAAATTGTACCGGAATTAGTGGGAAAATTGCAACCGGACACTGTGGGAGAAATGGTTTTAGATTTGTTAGAAAATCCTGAAAAGTTAGCAGCAATTAAAGATAAATTACGCAGTGCTAGGGGTGAAGGTGGTGCTGCACAAAAGTTAGCAGGTTTAGTGAAGGACATTATTGTAAGATGATAAAACCCACATTCCGCACTTCAAAAAGTAGTATGATTTAACTTTTAATTCAAGGTGTGCAATCAGTTAAGCTGTTACACAGCTAAATTGTATAATCCTAATATTCTGAACTCTTGTGTAACAGGCAAGATGCCTGTTCCACTTATACAAATTAAATGCACAACAGCTTATCAAAAAGATAACCAATGAAATCGTCAAACCAGAGAGAATAACTAGGGTTTGCTGAAAAAGTTATCTGTGAAAGCTAGGTGACAGGTGGTTAGTTATGTTCAATTATTTTGAATATGCAATTTTATAAAATCTTCTCTAATCAGAGTTTTTTTGGCAAATAGGTGAAAAAAATAATGCAATAAGCTTAGTTACATTTGAGTTTCTTTTTCAAAAATGCGATCGCTAAAATTTTACCTCATCCCTCAGCTAACATAACATATTGATATTTTTGATCTAGAAGAAAAACGCAATGTTTACGCCAATCAAAAAACTACCAACTTACTTGGTTATACACTGCCAGAAATTCAATCCAGAAATTCAATCAAGTGGAGAAACTTTAATACCCAGGATTTCTCATCCAGAAAATACCATAAACAATGATAGGAAAATAGTCGATAATATCATAAAATATTAAATTTGTCAATTTAGTTGAATATTCCCAAATAACAGCACTACATTATTTGGGTAGACTCCTATTTGCGTTATAGATTAGCAAAGGTTGAGCAATGTTAACTTCATCAGAAACTCCTATCATAGCGGCTGTAGTGCTAGTCGCTTTCGGCATTTTGGGTTGGGGCTTTTATCGTGCCAGACCTTTTGGTAAGCTGGGTATCTTAGCCTGGTTACAGTCTGTAGTATTAATGGCTCCCTGGCTGGTATTTTTTGGTTTGTTTGCTGCGGGCATTTATATCAATATAGCAGGTGTATTGTTATTGCTAGTGCTTTCCACAGGAATATACATCTTCTTAGGTAGACAATTACGCCAAGCTGGCCAAGATGCCATTATCAAAGCTAAGGCAACTGAAAGACTTGCCAACGAAGCTTTAGAAGCACAAACCACACCGGAAAATTCTGATCAACCTGTAGTGGTAGCAGAAGTAAAACTGGAAACCATCACCATCCCGGAAGAAGATTTAAATACCATCAAAGGTATTTTCGGTATTGATACATTTTTTGCCACAGAAACCATACCCTATCAAGAGGGAGCGATTTTTAAAGGTAACTTGCGGGGAGATGCAGAACAAGTTCACAACCGTCTCACCCAAAGATTGCAAGAGCGATTAGGTGATAAATATCGTCTTTTTTTAGTAGAAAATACAGATGGTAAACCAGTGATGATTGTGCTACCGAGTCGCACTGATCCTAAACCAATGCAGTTATCGCAAAAAGCATTTGCTGTAATTTTATTAGTAGCAACTATCGCCACCAGTTTGGAAGCTGCGGGTTTACTGCTGAATTTTGATTTATTTGCCAACCCATCAAGAGTTTCGGAAGCTTTACCCATAGGGTTGGGAATTTTTACAATTTTGATCGCTCACGAAATTGGACATTGGTTATTAGCACGTAAACACCAAGTCCGCCTAACTTGGCCTTTTTTCCTCCCAGCGGTGCAAATAGGCTCTTTTGGAGCAATTACCCGTTTTCAGTCTCTCTTACCCAACCGCAAAGCGTTATTTGATATTGCTTTAGCTGGTCCTGCTTTTGGCGGTATTATCTCTTTGATCATGTTGGTGACAGGGTTGTTACTTTCCCACCCTGGTAGTTTATTTCAATTACCCAATAAGTTTTTTCAAGGTTCAATTTTAGTCGGTAGTTTGGCGCGAGTTGTGCTAGGTTCGGCTTTACAAGCGCCTTTGGTGAATGTTCATCCTTTGGTGATAGTTGGTTGGTTAGGGTTGGTAATTACAGCTTTAAACCTGATGCCAGCCGGACAATTAGACGGGGGGCGTGTTGTTCAGGCAATTTATGGACGTAAAACCGCAGGAAGAGCGACAATTGCCACTTTAATCGTTTTAGCTTTGGTATCTCTGGGTAATACTTTGGCTTTTTATTGGGCAATAGTGATTTTCTTTTTACAACGAGATGCAGAACGCCCCAGTTTGAATGAAATTACTGAACCCGATGACGCAAGAGCCGCTTTAGGTCTTTTGGCTTTATTTTTAATGGTTAGCACCCTTTTACCATTAACTCCCGCTTTGGCTGGAAAGTTGGGAATAGGGTGATTGGTGATTGGCTTAACGGGTGATAAGGCGGTTGAAGATGAGATGTGGCAATTATTTGAGAAAATAAGGGGGGAGAAAAATCTCACAGGGGTAGGTTTTTAATATTAACTGTTCCCAGATTTCCGACTTCTTTGAGAAGTCGGGGATCTAGCTTGTCTATTTTTCTAATTGGAAGAAGACTCCACCTTTGAGTGTTTCTGCTTCCTGTCCGTAACTACTGACTGTAAGCGATCGCAAATTGTCAAACAGTGGTTTACCCAACAATTCCACAAATTTAAGTAAGGGTTGTTGACTTTCTAGAAATTCTTGGCTTTTTTTCCAATCAATATATATATAGCCTTGGTTTGGTTGAGGTAAGTTAGCAATACTATCCTGAAAGTTGGAATTTTCCATCAGGGTATGTTCTTGATGGGTAATAATTTTTTCCATCAATGCTAAGTCAGAGGTAATAATTTCATAATTATCAATGCTTGTATGCGCCCCTCTAACTTTTGCTTCAATGTTGACAGATGAATTTTCAGGAATAGCTTTTAACTCTGTCCAAACGGCAATTTTTTGATTGTTTAAAATCAAAGAACTAACATTAAATTCGTTGTTTGTGGCAATGTTATCTAATTTCGCTATACCTTGTTCTAACTGCGGTGTTTTTTCTACTACAAACACCCAATTGGGATTTATATTTTTATCTTGATTTGCCTCTTGATTTGGTAAAATTGCTAAGGCATATTCTCCACTTACCCAACTAAAAATATCCTCTTTCCAGTTTATATCCCAGCTTTTTTGTACATCTATTAAAGGTTGCATCCATCTGGCAATAGCTTCTTGAGAAGAACCATAAATAGTTGCTGTTGCTTGTTGCCAAAGTTTATCTAAGTTGCTATTGGGTAAATTACTCAAATTTGCGCCAGCAATTGCTAAACCTGCTGACTCTGGAATATACTTTAAGGCATCCACAGGTTTAGATAATGGTGTAGATACAGAAGCAACTTTTGAACTAGGTAAATTTGATCTAGATAAAAATGTGCTTTCTGCCAGCATACCTTGAGATTTTAAAACTAAAGAAAGAATTTGACTCTTATAAGTTGATTCTGCTAATTCTAAACCTTGCCATTTTGCCAATGTGGGTAATTTTAAGAAAGCTACAGCTACAGCATTTTTTGGTAGTTCTTTTACAGCTTTTTGATATTCAGAATCACTACTTAAATTCAAATTTGGTGCTTGAATATTATTAATAGCTTCTTTGACAACTTTCAGATCATTAGCAAATAAAACAAAGTCATCAATAACCGCACCAGCTAAGGAATTTTGGATTTTGGATTTGGTATTTTGGCTTTTTTTGGATGTTATTATTTCTAGTGTATCATACAGTAATTTGACACCTTTATATTGTTCTACTTCTAAATTTGTTCCTGCTAAAGTTCGTCGAGAAAATAACAGTTCAACAAACTCACGGCTTTTTTCTGGGTTGTTTGTAGCTAGTGCCATCAAATACCCTGGTTGTAACCCATTTTCTGGATCACGATCAATATCTTCACTGGTAACAGCTAAGGTAATTTCATTACTTAGCCAAGGTTTGATATCATCCTTGAAATTTATGTTAGTTTTTGCTAATAAACTATTTTTGATTTGGGAAATTTCCCCTTTTTTTTCTATTGACTGCAAACCTTCAGGATTGACTAATAAAGACACCATTGCAGGTGCTACATTAGATACAAATATAGCCGCCCCTGGTTGAGATATGGGAGTATTTAATTTTACTGGACTTTTGAATAAAAACCAGTAAAAGCCAGTAATAGCAAGTAATACAGCAACTACACCAGCTACTATAAACCTAAAAGATAAACGTTGATTATTCACATTCAACCTATTTTCTCGCTTTTCTGTCACCATGAATAGTATGACAAATATTAGGATTGTTTAGAGAAACTGCATGACTGGTCAATCTTTTACTGAAATTAAGGTTAAAGAACTAGCGGAACGTTTAGCAAATGCTGATTCTGGTTTACAGTTAATAGATGTGCGTGAACCACAAGAAGTAGCGATCGCCAAAATTGATGGTTTTGTCAATCTTCCTTTGAGTGAATATGAGCAATGGAACGGGGAAATTTTCACCCGTTTTGATGCCCATGCGGAAACCCTGGTATTATGCCATCACGGTATGCGTTCTGCTCAGATGTGTCAGTGGTTAGTTTCTCAAGGATTTACTAACGTTAAAAATATTATAGGTGGTATTGATGCCTATTCTATTTTAGTTGATCCTGTAATTCCAAGGTATTAGGGACTGGGGACTGGGGACTGGGTAATCAATTTTATTTTTCCCAATCACCAATTACCAATCACCAATAGTTAGCAATGCAACTGAAGCTAAATCTAACTTTTGTAGCTAAAAATACAGCTTGATTAAGAAATCATATAAGATAATATGATAAATAGATGAGAATTTAGCCTGTTTTATGATATGAGCTATGCTGTATTAATAATTACATAGAAAATAAGTTCTCACGGGAAGCTTTGCACTTAACTAATATAGTATAAATATATAATTTAGCATCTTGTTTTGATTAATAATCAATCTTTTTTACTGTTTCATTAACAAAATTTTTCAACCTTTGCTTAAAATTTGCCTTCAGTAAAACATATTCTATGCAATTCCAGCTGACAAATCGCCAACAACATATACTTTGGGCAACTGTACGCCATTATATCGCCACTGCTGAACCAGTTGGCTCTAAAGCTTTAATTGAGGAATTTGATCTTGGTGTCAGTTCCGCTACTATCCGCAATGTTATGGGTGTTTTGGAAAAGTCGGGGTTACTTTACCAACCACACACTTCTGCGGGGCGTGTACCTTCTGATTCGGGTTATCGTATATATGTTGATAGGTTGATGAAACCGTCGGCAGCTTTAGCTAAAGAGGTTGAATCTACTTTACAACAGCGTCTACATTGGGATGATTGGAGTTTAGAAGCTTTACTACAAGGTGCGGCGCAAATTTTGGCAACATTAAGCGGCTGTATTACGTTGATAACTATGCCACAACCCAATATAGTACAATTAAGACATTTACAGCTTTTGCAAGTTGAAGATGGGAAAGTTATGCTGATTGTGGTAACGGATAGTTATGAAACCCATTCCAAGGTAATGGATCTGTTTACAAGAGAGTCAGCAACTAAACCTGATCCAGAAACAATTGATCGAGAATTACAAATAGTTTCTAACTTTTTAAATAGTCATCTGCGTGGTTTTACACTCTTGGAATTAGCCCAGCTTGACTGGAGTGAGTTAGATCAAGAGTTTCAACGTTATGGGGAATTTTTGAAAAGTTCATTGACAGAATTACTCCGTCGTGCTGTTGCACCTTCAGCCACACAAATCATGGTGCGGGGTGTGGGTGAGGTGTTGCGTCAACCGGAGTTTGCCCAAGTGCAGCAGGTACAAACGATTATGCACTTATTGGAAGAAGAACAAGAGCAGTTATGGCGGTTAATATGTGAGGAATCGGAAATAGAGGAAACGGGTAAACCCAAGGTGACGGTGCGGATAGGTACGGAAAATCCCTTAGAACCCATTAGAACCTGTTCTTTGATATCTTCTAGTTATCGTCGGGGTGCTGTACCCGTGGGAAGTATAGGTGTTTTGGGACCAACTCGGTTAGACTATGAAAATGCGATCGCTGTAGTAGCAGCAGCAGCAGAATATCTTTCAGAAGCTTTTAGTCAAACTGCGTAAACTGTCTAAACTCGGTAAATCATGTTGAGAAAAATCTCTTTTGGTTTAATATGGCTAGGATTTCTTTCCTACGCCTTTTTATTTGCACCTCCTGATAATTTCCCAGAAAGTTTAGAGTTAATCACCAATCTTTCTACAGGAAACTGGGAAGGTATTAATCCTGCGATTATTGCCTTATTTAATATTATGGGAATATGGCCATTAATTTACAGTGCAGTGTTATTTATTGATGGCAGAAGGCAAAAAATACCAGCTTGGCCTTTTGCTACAGTTTCCTTTGGGCTTGGTGCTTTTGCACTTTTACCATATCTAGCTTTAAGAGAACCAAATCAAGAATTTACAGGTAATAAAAATTTGTTTCTGAAAATCTTTGATTCTCGCATCACAGGAATTTTATTAATGTTAGGTGCGGTGGTTTTATTTGCTTATGGTTTACAAGGAAATTGGAGTGATTTTATCCAACAATGGCAAACTAGCAGATTTATTAATGTAATGAGTTTAGATTTTTGTATGTTGAGTCTATTATTTCCTGCTTTGTTAGGGGATGATATGACGCGACGGGGTTGGAAGGATAATCAATTATTTTGGTTATTTGCTTTAGTTCCCTTTTTTGGGGCGTTGATTTATTTGTGTGTCAGGCCACCATTAAATGAACAAAAACAAGATTACCAAATGTTTTGATGCATCAGGAAATAAGTAACTTTCCACTATCACACCAAACCTGATAAAATGTTTTCAATCTAAAAATAAAAATATCTGGAATTTAAAACAATGACAGAGCAGATAAAATTGGAAATGATTCAAGAAGAAAATCTCTTAACAGCAGAGTTTTTTAACCAGCAATGGCAAATTTACCAGAAAGTGTTAAAAAACAATTACATGGGACATCGGGAAATATATAATGTACTCCATGAATTATTAGTTAAACACTGGCAAAAACCGTTTACTCTGCTTGACTTGGGATGTGGAGATGGGAGTTTCACCACTCAAGCTTTATTAAATACTCAAATTGCTGAATATACAGGAATAGATGTATCTGTTCCCGCAATAGAAGATGCGAAAAAAAATATTGCTGTTACTGGTTGTCAGGGAAATTTTATCATAGGCGATTGTTGGCAATTAACGAATGAGTTAGCGCAAAATGAACCAAATAAATTTGATGTTGTGTTTACATCTTTTGCGCTCCACCATTTGCAATTAGAAGAGAAAGAAGATGTAATAAAAAATATCAAAAATCTGCTCAAATCAGGGGGAATTTTCATTTTAATTGATGTAGTTCGTCAAGAAAATGAAGATAGAGATAGTTATGTTAAACGTTATTTAGGGAATGTGAAAAAAGATTGGACTTTAATAACTCCTCAAGAGTATAAAATGGTCGATAGTCATATTTCATCTAGGGATTTTCCGGAAACTCAATCTAATCTAAAAAGTATTTCTGAAAAAGTCGGTTTTAGTAATTTTGAATGTGTTTATCGTGATGACTTGGATACAACACAATTGTTGTGTTTTTACCTATAAAAGCGATATTGTTGTTCTTCTGAAAATCTCCAGAAATCTTCAAATACCATATTATCGTGCTACATAATAGAGATCAAAGTTGTATCTTTAGGAATACCAATAATGTATCAAACAGATCCACCACTTTCCCCTAAAGAAACATTACCAACAATGTATGATCTTCCTAGCGAAGACCCGGAGGAGAAAGGTTTGCCAGATCAATTTCATTTACTACAACCACAATTATTAGCAGACACATTTCGCCCCCCTAACTATCCTAGCAACCAAATTTTTACAGCTAGTGATATGAATTTATATTACGATGGTCGTCATCCATTGTGGCATAAACGCCCAGATTGGTTTGCGGTTGTTGGTGTTTCTTCTCTGTATGAAGAAAGAGATTTAAGATTAAGTTATGTAGTTTGGCAAGAATTTGTAAATCCTTATATTGTGGTTGAATTATTATCACCAGGAACAGAAAAAGAAGATTTAGGTCAAACTTTGCGAGATGTGGAAAAACCCCCAACTAAGTGGGAAGTTTATGAGCAAATTTTAAGAGTTCCTTATTACGCAATTTTTGATCGTTATCAATCTGAATTTAGAATGTTTGAGTTAAAGGGCGCTCATTATACTGAAGTGAATTTATCAGATTTACGTTTTTGGATTCCTGATTTAGAATTAGGTTTGGGAGTTTGGCAGGGCAGTTACAAAAATGTTAATATGCCTTGGTTACGTTGGTATGATCAAGATGGTAATTGGGTGTTAACTCCTGTGGAAGAAGAACGCGAAAAAGTTGAACAGGAACGCCAGAAAGCTGAACAAGAACGCCAGAAAGCTGAACAGGAACGACAGAAAGCTGAACAGGAACGACAAAAAGCTGAACAGGAACGCCAGAAAGCTGAACAAGAACGACAGAAAGCTGAACAAGAACGACAGAAAACAGAAAAATTAATTGCCCAACTACGTGCGCTTGGTGTTGAACCTGAATTAGATTAAATCACAGAATTGATGATGTTTGTTTACCACATTTTATAAATGTGGTTTTTTTATGTTTTTAGGAACTTCCAAACAATAAATTATCCAATCTTGTGGGATGGACTAGAAGCCCATCCGGGTTGAAGGGCAGGCAAGACTTGTACTGAGCGTGTCGAAGTATACCTACCCCACAAAAATTAATTGAATATTTTTTTATCTGGAAGTCCCTTAGTGTTTAATAGCAAAATTCATGAACAACTAAATTTTCAGAAACCAACGCCGACGATACATAAAATAAAGCACTAACCACCATAATAAAAGATTGGTGATAGCAAATAATAATGAACCATTCATATTTCCCGCCCAAGCACTAAACAAATTATCATAAATCCAGGTTTTTGTAGCTACTGCATCTTTACCACTACCTACAGAAGTTTTAACTAAAATTCTGCCCACAACCCCAGACCCAACAAAGAGAAAAATAGCATTTAAACCCATCACTTCCCAAGGAAAACCCCATTTTTTTAAACCCCGAACTTCCACCACTTCATAACACAAAGCTAATACTAATAAAGCCCAACCAGCAGTATAAACTACATAAGAACTCGTCCACAAAGATTTATTAATCGGAAATACAAAACCCCATAATATCCCAATAATTAAACACCCCAAACCCCAAATTACTAAATTAACACTCGTCCTAGTTTTAACCTGCTGTTTTTGCAACCATGAACCAGTAAAATAACCAATTAAAACCGTTACCAATGCGGGAATAGTGCTAAATAAACCTTCAGGATCAAATGGTCCACTTTGATAAAGATGTTGACTTCCTAAAATCATCCGATCAATATAACCAGCAAAATTTCCTTCAGCAGATAAATTACCCGCACCAAAACCAGGAACAGGAATTAATTGCATTGCAACCCAATAACCTAAAAGCGATATTCCTGAAAATATCCATAAACCACGTTGGGAAAGTTGTAAAACCACAAAAGCAGCAATTACATAAGTTAAACTGATACGCTGCAACACCCCCATAATTCTAATTTTACTTAAATCAATGGGTATTCCTTTTAAAGTAAAATCGAGAAAAAAAGTAAACAAAGTCAAAAATAAACCCAAAGCAAATAACACCAAACCTCGGCGAATTATTCGCAAATAAACTTGACGAGTGGGACGGTTTTCTGGTGTGTTTTCTCGTGTATATTTAGCAAAAGAAAAAGGCATTGCTACACCAACAATAAATAAAAAGAAAGGGAAAATTAAATCTGTGGGTGTGCAACCATGCCATTTTGCGTGTTCTAATGGTGGGTAGATGTAACTCCAACTACCAGGATTATTAACTAAAATCATAGAGGCGATCGCAATTCCCCGAAATACATCCAGAGAAACAAGACGCGGAAACGAATTTTTAATTACTGTTGACACAAAAAAATTCCCATCACCATCACTTAGATATTAAGGATAATACATTTTTTTAGAACTTATCAAAGCAAAAATTTTTCCTGTCATCCCAATTCTTAACAAATAACCGTAACAACACCAAAAACTCTCTTCTTCCTTCTTCCCTTCGTGTCCTACCCTTCGGGAACACCTTCGGTGAATGTACCTTCGTGGTTCGTTCATTTCACGTTTTGACCTCAAGCAAAAAATCAACTTACACATTTGGGATGCTCCCGAATCAAACAATTATCAATTGTCAATTGTCAATTATCAATTGATCAGTTGGGTATTTGCACAAAATCAAAAATTCCTCAAGATTAATTTACCAATTTTCCTCTGGTGTATGATTTTTGTTAAATTAACCAGTACATTAATAAGGAGGATAGGAAAACAAACCAATGAATGCGATCGCCTCTACCATAGCATCTATTATCAACACAGAAAACGCTGTCTTCCCTTGGGAAAATCTCGCACCCAGTCAGCAACAACGTATTCAAGCAGCGATAAACCCCAAAACCCATCCCAGTTGTATCGTTTATCCCCACACTCAAGAACAACTGGCCGCAGTCATGTCCGCTGCAAACAGCAATAAATGGTCCGTTCTCCCCTGCGGTAGTGCAAGTAAACTTCATTGGGGTGGTTTAAGTAAAAATATTGATATTGTCGTCAGTACAGAACGTATTAACAGACTCATAGAACACGCGGTAGGTGATCTAACTGTCACCGTAGAAGCAGGAATAAAATTTGGCGAACTTCAAGAAATTTTAGCCAAATATCGGCAAAATTTAGCTCTTGACCCTGCTTTTTCTCCTTTTGCTACCATTGGTGGTATTATTGCTACTGCTGATACAGGTTCTCTACGTCAACGTTATGGCGGTGTGCGTGACCAACTTTTAGGTATAAGTTTTATCCGCGCTGATGGACAAATTGCCAAAGCAGGGGGAAGGGTAGTAAAAAATGTTGCTGGTTACGACTTGATGAAATTGTTTACCGGTGCTTACGGTACATTAGGAATTATCAGTCAAGCCACTTTTCGAGTTTATCCTTTACCAGAAACATCGGGAACTGTAATATTAACTGGTAAAGCTGAAGCGATATCCCAAGCTGCTACAATTCTTCAAGGTTCTGAGTTAACACCAACTCAAGCAGATTTAATATCCAGTCAATTAGTTTCTGATTTAAATTTAGGTAGCGGAATAGGTTTAATTGTCCGGTTTCAAAGTATTAGCGAAAGTGTGAAGGAACAGTCTAACAGACTTTTGGCAATTGGTCAAAAATTAGGTTTAAATGGGGCAATTTATTCAGCCGAAAATGAGGCTAATTTATGGCAACAATTACCAGAAACAATACATAATTATGGTAATAATTCAGAAATTACTGCCAAAATAGGAGT
The DNA here is from genome assembly GCF_028329225.1 of Sphaerospermopsis kisseleviana CS-549. Classification (NCBI taxonomy): domain Bacteria; kingdom Bacillati; phylum Cyanobacteriota; class Cyanophyceae; order Nostocales; family Aphanizomenonaceae; genus Sphaerospermopsis; species Sphaerospermopsis kisseleviana. Next base: position 12,647 of record NZ_JAQMTI010000077.1, read on the forward strand.
ATTACCAACTGCTGCGGTGGAGGTGATTAATCAAATTAATTTCGGGTTGATTCATCTCAATAGCGGTTTGGGTTTGGTGCGGTTAGAAAATCAAAATCAGGTTTTGAACGTGCGTGATTTCTGTCAATCTAATTCTGGTTTTTTAAGTGTTTTATCTGCACCTTTTGAAATAAAAGAAAAGTTGGATATCTGGGGTTATGATGGTAATGGTTTGGATATGATGCAGCGAATTAAGAAACAGTTTGATGGGAATTATATTTTAAGTCCTGGTCGGTTTGTTGGTGGGATTTAAGGTTTAAGAATAACGAACCGCAAAGTACGCAAAGTACGCAAAGTTAAGAGGGGAAGAAAGAGTCATGCAAGTTTCGGAAAGTTCGGTGAATAAGACTGCTAGTGTTAAGAATTTACAGGGTTTTGATCCTAGTCATCCTCCTGATCCTAAGTTGATTGATAGTTGTGTTCATTGTGGGTTTTGTCTTTCTACCTGTCCTAGTTATCGGGTAATCGGAAAGGAGATGGATTCACCCAGGGGTAGAATCTATTTAATGGATGCTATTAATGAGGGGGAAATTGCTTTAAATACTGCTACTGTTCAACATTTTGATTCTTGTTTGGGTTGTCTTGCTTGTGTGTCAACTTGTCCTTCTGGTGTGCAGTATGATAAGTTGATTTCCGCAACTCGTCATCAGGTGGAAAGAAATTATAACCGCAGTTTTTCTGATAAGTTAATCCGTCAATTGATTTTTTCTCTGTTTCCTAATCCTGATGTTTTAAGAATTTTACTTTTCCCTTTATTTGTTTATCAAAAGTTGGGGGTTTCTCAGTTATTACGCGCTACTGGGTTAATGAAAAAAATCTCTCCCCGGTTAGCTGCTATGGAGTCTATTTTACCGGAAATTACTGTTAAGTCTTTTCAGGATAATTTACCCGATATCATTCCTGCAAAGGGTGAAAAAAGATATCGTGTTGGTGTAATTTTGGGATGTGTACAACGTTTGTTTTTCTCTCCGGTAAATGAAGCAACAGTGAGGGTTTTAACTGCGAATGGTTGTGAAGTTGTAATTCCTAAATCTCAAGGTTGTTGTGCTGCACTTCCTGAACATCAAGGACAAACTGAACAAGCGAAAGCTTTAGCAAGACAAATGATTGATAGTTTTGCTGATACAAATGTCGATTTTGTGATTATTAATGCTGCTGGTTGTGGTCATACTTTAAAAGAATATGGTCATATTTTAGCTGATGATCCAGAATATGCCCAAAGAGCTAAAGCATTTGCAGCAAAAGTAAAAGATGCACAGGAATTTTTAGCAAATGTGGGTTTAACTGCGGAACTTTCACCTTTAACAGATAAACCTTTAACTTTAGTTTATCAAGATGCTTGTCATTTATTACATGGTCAAAAAATTAGTGTTCAACCCCGTCAGTTATTAAGAAAAATTCCTGGAGTCACCTTAAAAGAACCCATAGATGCAGCTTTGTGTTGTGGTAGTGCAGGTATTTATAATCTGCTACAACCAGAAGTTGCTGAAGAATTAGGTGAACAAAAAGCCCAGAATTTAATCAATACTGGTGCTGATTTAATTGCTTCCCCTAACCCTGGTTGTAGTTTGCAAATTAGTAAATATTTGCCAGGTAAGAAAATGTCTTTAATGCACCCAATGGAATTATTAGATTATTCTATTCGCGGAGAAAAACTAGAATTGTAAAACTTCAGATCCCCGAATCTTGGGGATCTTATTCCTAGATAGCAAAAATAACCACAGCAACACTAAAAAATCTCTTAAACTCTCTTACCTTTGTGTTCTTTGCGCCCTTTGCGGTTCAATCATATCAAATTTACACATTTAAGATGCTACCCAAAAATCACTATTTCATCATCTACCCCTACTCAAACATTCTGACTCCTGTACGGGCGAAGCATTTCGGTGTTCAATTCTCGATTTTTCCCTAATATTTCTGTCCGAATGCTTCGCCCCTACTGACTCCTAAATTTTTCAAATGTGCTTATTTTCAAACACTAATTTCATCTACTCGGTGGAAAACTTGCAAAAGCAATTGTAAAATCATGACAGCATCAGACCAGGTTATGTTTCCCATTATTCTATGAAGATTCTAGTCTTAAATGCCGGATCTAGTAGCCAAAAAAGTTGTTTGTATGACATTACAGATGCAACTCTTCCCCAAGAAGCACCAAAACCTCTTTGGGAAGGGAAAGTTAACTGGACTCAAGACCGTGGTGTGGCTGAAATTGAGGTAAAAACCGCCACTGGTGAAACACTGCAAGAATCTATTTATGGTGACTCCCGCAAAGCCCATGTAGCATATATGCTGTATACTCTTACTCGTGGTGCTACCAAGGTACTGAGTAATTTATCAGAAATTGATGTGGTAGGACATCGTGTAGTACATGGTGGCTTAAATTACCGCAATAGTGTTATAATTAACGAGGATGTTAAACAGGCGATCGCTAATCTTTCAACCCTTGCCCCAGCCCATAACCCAGCGGCTTTGGAAGGCATAGAAGCCATTGAGCAAAGCTTGGGAGATGTTAAACAAGTAGCAGTATTTGATACAGGTTTTCATAGCACCTTACCGGATGCTGCTGCCGTCTATCCCGGTCCTTATGATTGGGTAGAGAAAGGTATCCGTCGCTACGGCTTTCATGGTATCAGTCACCAATACTGTGCGAACCGTGCAGCGCAAATTCTTGGTCGAGATTTGACAGACCTGCGTTTAATCACTTGCCATTTAGGTAACGGTTGCTCTTTAGCTGCAATTAAAGAAGGTCGCAGTATTGATACCACTATGGGATTTACACCTTTAGATGGTTTGATGATGGGAAGTCGTTGCGGTTCAATTGATCCAGGAATTTTAATCTATCTATTGCGTCAGTCTGATTACTCAGCAGAAAGCTTAGATTATGTTTTAAATAAAGCTTCTGGTCTACGGGGAATTTCGGGTGTTTCCAGTGATTTACCTCAAGTTCTGGCAGCAATTGAACAAGGTAACTATCGTGCTAAACTAGCTTGGGATATTTACGTACATCGGTTACGGACTGGTATCGGTTCGATGTTGGCTAGTTTGGGTGGTTTAGATGCGTTAGTATTTACCGCTGGAGCAGGTGAAAAATCTCCATTAATCAGACAAGCAGCTTGTGAAGCGTGGGAATTTTTAGGATTGAAAATAGACTCGGAGAAAAATAAACAGCAACCAATTGATGTAGATATTGCTACACTTGATTCTAATGTGCGAGTATTAGTTATACACACACAAGAAGATTGGGCGATCGCTCAACAATGTTGGCAGTTATGTCAAATTAAACAGTAAAAATGTTGAATCTAATTTAATTAAGGATTATCTTCAAGAGAATTTTACCAAGTTTTGGTAGTAACCACTTGAGCAAATGTGGTATCAACACTATTAAAACTAAATGTACAGGGTTAAAGTTGTATCAAAATCTTATTGTTGGTTATATTGGTTTTTTTTTCTAGTCTTTTTTAAAAAACTTAACTTTAATATAAGTATTTTAACGTAAATGTAAGTTTATATTAAACATTTCCTATTGTCAATCTGTTACGAACTTGTTCCAAAGCCAGGTAAAATATACAATCAGGTAAATTTGCTGAGAAAGCTAAGAAAAATTATGTTGTTATCTCGTGAATTTATTATTACGCCTTTAGTAGCTTGTTTCTGCATATTAGGAATTAGTTTAAGTCAATTTCCGAGATTGCAAGAACTTATCAACAGCGAACAATCTATGTCTGTGGAAGCTTTGGAAAAAGAACAACAAAAAGAAGCTTTACGTTTGAGTTTACTGCAACAAATACCCACTTTTGGTTATGATAACCTCATTTCTAATTGGGTATATATTGACTTTTTGCAATACTTTGGTGATGATCCCGTTAGAGATAAAATAGGTTATAGTTTAAGTCCAGAATTTTTTGCAATCATACTTAAACATGACCCGAAATTTAGAGAAGCTTATCTTGGTCTTTCTGTTAGTAGTTCTTTATATGCAGGTATGCCAGAAAGAGCTATTAAATTAATGGATAAAAGTCTAAAATCCCTATCTCCTAAAATCCCAGAAAAATCTTACTATATCTGGCGTTATAAAGGCACAGATGAGTTATTATTTTTAGGTGACTCCCAAGCCGCAAGTAAGTCTTTTCTCAAAGCGGCAGAATGGGCTAGTGAATACGATGATCAAGACAGTAAAAATGTAGTTTCTCTGTCCCAATCTACTGCTAAATTTCTAGAAAGAAACCCTGATAGTAAGTATGCTAGAATTGCCAGTTGGGGCATGGTTTTACAAAATAACGTAGATGAAAAAACCCGCAACCGTGCAATTCAAGAAATTGAAAATTTAGGTGGTAAAATAGTGATTAATAATCAAGGATTACCAACTGTAACTTTCCCAGAAAAAGATTAAGGTAATTGATAATTGATAATTGATAATTGATAATTGATAATTGATGACTGGTAAAAATAAAATTGATTACCCAGTCACCAGTCACCAGTCCCCAGTCCCCAGTCCCCAGTCCCCAGTCCCCAGTCC
>NZ_JAQMTI010000078.1:0-23031 GCF_028329225.1 Sphaerospermopsis kisseleviana CS-549
CCCCAGTCCCCAGTCCCCAGTCCCCAGTCCCCAGTCCAGCTTATGATGTTGAGGTCGAGAAAATAGCAGTAGTCAATCAACTTTTTTAGGTAATTTTGCATGGCACTGGATTTTTTTGCTTTGCTCTTGGGATTTCAATTTACTTCTCCAGGACCAATTATATTTGAACTTGGTCCAGTGATTATTCGCTGGTATGGCTTGTTGATTGCCTCAGCCGTGTTAATTGGCGTTAGTCTTTCGCAATATCTGGCAAAGCGTCGTCATGTTAATCCTGAGTTAATTAGTGATTTGTCGATTTGGCTGGTAATTGGGGCTATTCCCGCAGCTAGGCTATATTATGTTTTATTTCAATGGTCAGAATATTCCCAGCATCCAGAGAGGATTATAGCCATTTGGCAGGGAGGTATTGCCATTCATGGAGCAATTATTGGTGGTGTCATAGCGGCATTAATCTTTGCCAAAGTCAAAAAGATATCTTTTTGGCAATTAGCAGATTTAGTAGCGCCTTCGCTGATTTTAGGGCAAGCGATTGGACGTTGGGGTAATTTTTTCAATTCTGAAGCTTTTGGCAGACCAACGGATTTACCCTGGAAGCTGTATATTCCCTTGGATCATCGTCCCCCCAACTTGGCTAATTTTGAATATTTCCATCCCACTTTTCTATATGAATCTCTGTGGAATTTAATGGTTTTTGCCCTGCTGCTAACTTTATTTTTTCGCGCTTTATCTGGCAAACCACGCCTAAAGGTAGGGACATTATTTCTCGTTTACTGGGTAGCTTACAGCTTAGGACGATTTTGGATTGAAGGCTTACGCACAGATAGCTTGATGCTAGGTCCACTCAGGATTGCTCAAATAGTTAGTTTAACGGGAATTTCTTTAGGTTTAGCTGGTTTAGCTTGGCTTTATTTATTCAAACGCCCTTTACCTGATGTTGTTTCTTCCTCTAAAGGTGATGGGGTGACTGGTGATTGGTGATTCTATTTTGGATTTTGGATTTTGGATTTTGGATTGTATTTCATGAATCCAATCTAAAATCTAAAATCTAAAATTCTTCTGACTCCTGACTCCTGACTCCTGTACGGGCGAAGTAGGGGCGAAGCCTGCCTGTCGGCAGACAGGCATTCGGAAAATAACCTGTGATAAAAATTGATAATTAGTTGCCCGAATGCTTCGCCCTTACAGGAAAATAGCCTGTTCATAAAATTGATAATTGTTCGCCCGAATGCTTCGCCCCTACGACTTCTGACTCCTGCCCAAAAATAAAAAATGCCCCAGAGTTTTCTCTAGGGCTTAACCAGGGTGCATCTACCATATCTCTCTACTAGGCTAGGGGCGTTGATCCGGAAGGGTAGTCAAGAAATGCCAAAAAAATTTTTTTGGGAATAGTTGTGTAGGTTTCTATGAGTGAATGTACGAATGATATGAGTGATGCAAGTTTGATTCCTCCCTTAGAATCAGCAGTGTATATTGTGGGAGCAGGACCAGGAGATCCAGATTTATTAACGGTTAAGGCGCAAAAACTCCTCTCTAGGGCTGATGTAATTTTATTTGCTGATTCTTTAATTCCAGAACAGATTTTAGATATTTGTCGGCAAGATGCCGAGATTATTAAAACGGCGAATAAGACTTTAGAAGAGATTTTACCGATCATGGTGGAAGCGGTGCGATCGCATAAGTCTGTGGTGCGTCTTCATTCTGGTGATCCTAGTCTCTACAGTGCTATCCATGAGCAAATGCAGCTTTTGGCGGAGGCGAATATTCCTTTTGAAGTTATCCCTGGTATTAGTGCTTTTCAAGCTGCGGCCGCTAAACTCAAGATAGAGTTAACAGTGCCTAATTTGGTACAAAGTATTATCCTCACCCGCATCAGTGGACGCACAGAAGTACCAGCCAGAGAGGAATTGGCTAGTTTGGCTGCACATCAAGCTAGTTTGTGTTTATACCTGAGTGCGCGTCATGTTGCCAATGCCCAAGCTCAACTCTTGGAACATTACCCACCACAAACCCAAGTCGCTATTTGCTTTCGTATCGGGTGGCCTGATGAAAAAATCCGGGTTGTTCCTCTTGACAAAATGGCAGAATGTACTCAACAAGAACAATTACTGCGAACTACACTTTATATCATTAGTCCTGCCCTCTTACCAGTAACAAGTCGTTCTCGTTTATACCATCCACAACATAATCATTTGTTTCGTTCATCTCATCACTGAATGCAGAAAACAAAGTAAAATTAGGAGAATCATTGCTACCTTCTCAGGATGGCAATTCTCAAATTTTAATGAATATTTGAAAATTCATTAAGATTATTCCGGCAATTATTTGGTTTTTTTGTAATTTTAAATTTTGAATTGTTGATTATGCCATTAATCAAAGTCCAAACTTCTGTATCTGCTCCAGAAAAAGCTAAAATTGAGTCCATGCTCAAAGGTTTATCAGCGAAGTTAGCTAAACATACAGGTAAACCTGAATCTTATGTCATGACAGCTTTTGAACCTGAAGTACCCATGACTTTTGCGGGAACTACAGAGCCAGTTTGCTATATTGAAATTAAAAGTGTTGGCACAATGAAACCTGAACAAACTTTAGCTATGAGTCAGGAATTTTGCCAGGAAATTAACTTTTGCTTGGGTGTTCCTACAAATAGAATTTATATAGAATTTGCTGACGCTAAGGGTTTTATGTGGGGTTGGAATAGTACAACCTTTGGTTAATGTTTTTTAAGCATTCAGCTATCAGCTATCAGCTATCAGCTAATAAATTTCAGATTAAATAGACATCTGGTGACAAATAATCTAGAGATGTTACATGAAGCGTCTCTACAAAAGTTGTCTAAAGCATTTAGTTGATGTCTAAATAAATAAACCTAACTATTCCCTATTTATCAAATAATGAGTTATGAGCAAGAGTAATATCTCTGCTATCACTATTCCTGGTTATCGCATCACAGAAGTCATTCATGTTAGCACTAGAACGACTGTATATCGTGGTGAGCAAGAAAAGACTCAAACTCCAGTCATCATCAAAACTTTAAACGCACAATATCCCCAATTGCACGAATTGATATCCTTAAAAAATCAGTTCACAATTACCCAAGAAATAGAACATCCGAATATTATCAAATCCTATGTTTTAGAAACTTATGGTAATAGTTATGCTCTGATTTTAGAAGATATTGACGGCATATCTCTTCATCAATATGCTAAGTGGCAACCATTAACATTAGATTGGTTTTTCCATATTTCTATTTCCATTGTTGAGGCGTTAGAATATCTATATCAAAATAAAATTATTCATAAAGATATCAAGCCCAAAAATATTATTATTAATCCACAAACAAAGAAAATTAAACTCATAGATTTTAGTATTTCTTGTCTTTTACCTAAAGAAGTTGCTGAAATTAAAAACCTAAATGTATTAGAAGGAACGCTTCCCTATATGTCACCAGAACAAACGGGAAGAATGAATCGCGGGATAGACTACCGGACTGATTTTTATTCTTTGGGTGTGACATTGTATGAATTACTCACAGGACAATTACCTTTTATGAGTAATAATCCTTTAGAGTTGGTGCATTGTCATCTGGCGAAAACTCCTGAACATCCCAGGGAAATTAATCCCCAAATTCCTGAGATTGTAGCAGATATCATTCTGAAATTAATGGCAAAAACACCAGAGGAAAGATATCAAACAGCCAGGGGAATTAGATATGATTTAGAAATCTGTAAACAAATGTTATTAAATCAAGGTGCAATTTCTCATTTTGATTTAGGACAAAGAGATATAGCCGACAGATTTATAATTTCTGATAAAATTTATGGTAGAGAAAATGAGATTATTACTTTATTGGATGCTTTTGAAAGAGTCAGTAATGGCAATAAAGAATTAATCTTAGTAGCTGGTTTTTCTGGTATTGGTAAAACTGCGGTTATTAATGAAATTCATAAACCTATTATCCGTCAAAAAGGTTATTTTATTTCTGGCAAATATGATCAATTTCAACGCAATATTCCTTTGTCGGCTTTAGTAAAAGCATTGCAGAGTTTATTACAGCAACTTTTAACCGAAAGTACCGACAAGTTACAAGAATGGAAAAATCATATTCTATCCGCACTGGGAGAACAAGGACAAGTTATCATTGATGTCATTCCCGAACTAGAAAATATGATTGGTAAGCAACCTGATGTCCCAGAACTTACAGGTAGTGCTGCTCAAAATCGCTTTAATTTTCTCTTTGGTAAATTTATTCAAATATTTGCCACAAAAGAACATCCATTAGTAATTTTTTTAGATGATTTACAATGGGCTGATGCAGCTTCTTTGAAGTTAATAGAATTATTAATTAGTGAAACAGATACTCAATATTTATTGTTAATTGGTGCATATCGAGATAATGAAGTCTATACTGGACATCCTTTAATAATCACCTTAGATAATATTAGCAAAGCAGATGTTATAGTTAATCAAATAAACCTACAGCCTTTAGATAAATCACACTTAAATCAACTAATAGTAGATACTTTATATTGTCCAGAATCTGAAACAGAATCCCTCACTGAATTACTGTTAATCAAAACCCAAGGAAACCCATTTTTTACTAATCAATTTATGAAATCCATGTATGAGGATGGGTTGATTAGTTTTAATTTTAATTTTGGTTATTGGCAGTGTGATATTTATGCAGCTAAGGCTTTATATCAAAATGATGATATTGTAGAGTTTTTAGGAACGCAAATCAAAAAATTACCAGTTGATACACAAAACATCTTGAAAATTGCAGCTTGTATAGGTAATCAATTTGATTTATATACTTTATCTATCGTCTGTGAAAAATCACAATTAAAAATAGCTACAAATTTATGGAATGCTTTGAAACAAGGTTTGATTTTACCACAAGATGAAAGTTATAAATTTTATGTAGATAGTGCAGATAGTATAGATGTTATTTCCTTATCTGCTGCGGAATTAAAATTAAATAATTTGGAAAGACTGACAGTTAAATATAAGTTTCTCCATGACAGAGTACAACAAGCTGCTTATTTCTTGATTCCTGATGCCGAGAAACAAGCAACACACCTGAAAATCGGCAAATTAATTTTAAAAAATACTGATTCTGGGGAACTAGAAGAAAGAATATTTGAAATAGTCAACCAGCTTAATATTAGTGTTGAATTAATTACTAATGAATTAGATAAATATGAATTAGCTAAACTCAACTTAATTGCAGGGCAAAAAGCTAAGTTGTCTACAGCTTATGAAGCCGCTGTGATATATTTAAGAATGGGTTTAGAACTGTTAGCAATAGATAGTTGGCAAAATCAGTATGATTTGACTTTAAATCTTTATGTAGAAGCTGTCGAAGCCGAATTTTTAAACATTAATTTTGATCAAGCACAAACCTATATAAAAATAGTCAAAAACCATGCACATAGTTTACTTGATCAAGTGAAAGTATATGAAGCAGAAATGCAAATATATATGGCTCAGGTACAAATCCAATTAGCCATTGAAACAGGTTTAAATATTACCAATTTGTTGGGAGTTAACTTAGAAAAAGAACCACCAGAAAACTTAAATGTTGATGATTTAATCAATTTACCTGTGATGACTGCACCGGATAAAATTGCAGCGATGCGGATTTTAGCTAACATGACTGCTGCTAGTTATTTTGTTGATCCGGCATTATTTCCAGCAATTATTTTTACAATGATACATTTATCGGTTAAATATGGTAATTGTTCAAGTTCTGCTCATGGGTATGTGAATTATGGTGTAATATTATGTGGATTTTTCTTAGATATTGATACTGGATACCGCTATGGTAAATTGGCTTTGAATTTATTGGATAAATTGGATGCCAAAGAAATTAAATGTAGAGTTTTGGTAATGTGGAATGCTAATATTAATTTTTGGAAAAATCATGTTGATAAAACAATAGATAGTTTACTGGAATCTATAAATTGTGGTATAGAAGTGGGAGATTTAGAATATGCTGGTTATGCTTCCGCTATGTACAATATAAATATGATATTAAATGGAGAAAATTTAGCATCTATATTTCAGCATCTCGAAACATATATACATTTAATGTGTAATTTCAAGCAAGAGGGAACTGTTCCTGTTCACCAAGTCTGGAAACAGTTTGTGTTGAATTTTTTAGATAGCAATAATATTAAGAAATCGGATTTTAGTGGTAATTCATTTAATGAATCTGTATTATTACCACTTTTATTAGAGACCAACAGCTCTACAACATTGTTTTCTTTGTATTTAGCAAAAAGTATATTTTTTTATTTTTTTAGAAATACTGAAAAATCCCTTGAAAGTGCGGTTAAAGGACAGGAATATTTAAAGTATGTTGTTGGACAAATTACTGTAAGTTACCATAATTTATACTACTCTTTATCTCTTTTGGCTGAATATCCAAATCAATCTATAAGCGAACAAAAGACAAGTTTAAAAACTGTTTTAGCCAATCAAAAACAAATGCAATTTTGGGCTAATCATGCACCGCAAAACTATCAGCATAAGTATGATTTAGTAGCAGCAGAAACAGCAAGAGTTTTGGGTAATAATTGGCAAGCGATGGAACTTTATGATCAAGCAATTGCTGGAGCAAAGGAAAATAAATATATCCAAGAAGAAGCAATTGCGAATGAATTAGCTGCTCAATTTTATCTGGAATCTGGTAAAATAAAAATTGCTCAAACTTACTTAATAGATGCTTATTATTGTTATGTTAATTGGGGTGCTAAAGCTAAAGTAGAAGATTTAGAAATAACCTATCCTCAGCTACTTATTCCTATTCTCAAGCAAAAAGCAATAGACAGTGAAGAACCTAATTTGATTAGTAAGCTTATATCTGATTCTAGCAATAGCAGTGTATCAGCAATTTTAGATTTAGAAACAGTTACTAAAGCATCTCTAGCCATTTCTTCGGAAATTAAGATAGAAAAATTACTACATACTTTACTGGATGTAATTGTAGAAAATACAGGAGCAAAAAAAGCTGTTTTTATTTTACAGCAAGAAGGCAACTTATTTGTTGTACCACAATATCGAGAAAACCAAAAAGTTGAGTTAAACTTTACACAATTCAGTGAGCATCAAAACTTACCATTAAGCGTTATCAATTATGTTTTGAATACTCAAAAAGACATCTTGATTAATGATGCTACTAATGAAAAAACATTTGCTGTTGATCCTTATATTATTAAATATCAACCTAAATCTATTCTCTGCAATCCTATTTTAAATCAAGGTAAAGTTATCGGCATTATCTATTTAGAAAATGATTTAACAGTAGGTGCATTTACCCCGGAAAGACTGAAAGTATTAAAACTTTTATCTTCCCAAGCAGCTATTTCCTTAGAAAATGCCCAACTCTATGGTAAATTAGAAGAAAAAGTTGCCAATAGAACTCAGGAATTAAATGAAAAAAATCTGCACTTAGAAAAAACACTGCGGGAATTACAATTTACACAACTGCAACTAATTCAAACGGAAAAAATGTCTAGTTTAGGACAATTAGTTGCTGGTATTGCCCATGAAATTAATAATCCTGTAAATTTTATCTATGGTAATATCGATCATGCTCAAAACTATATTGAAGCTTTGATAAATTTGCTCAATCTTTATAAACAAGAGTATCCCCAACCTACATCTTTATTGCAACAAAAGATGGCAGAAATAGATTTAGATTTTTTGATTGTAGACTTACCAAAAATACTCAGTTCAATGTCTGTAGGTGCAGATCGTATCCGCAACATTGTTCTAGGATTACGTAATTTTTCCCGTTTAGATGAATCAGAAATGAAGTTTGTAGATATCCATGAGGGGATTGAAAGTACATTAATGCTGTTGCAACCCCGGTTTAAGGAAAAGTTAGGTTATGCACAAAATATAGTTATTAAAGATTATGGTAAGTTACCTTTAGTTATCTGTTACGCTTCGCAGCTAAATCAGGTGTTTATGAATATTATCAGTAATGCGATTGATGCTTTATATCAACATGAGCAGAGTTTATCAAAAGCGGCAAAAGAATTGTATTTTAGTCAAATTAAAATTAGTACAGCTATCATTAATAATGATTGGGTGAAAATTTCCATTAAAGATAATGCAATGGGAATTAATCCAGAAATTAAACAACGGATATTTGATCCTTTTTTCACAACTAAACCTGTTGGTGAAGGTACAGGTTTAGGTTTATCAATTAGTTATCAAATTATCGTAGACAAACATAGTGGGAGAATAGAGTGCTTGTCTGAACCAGGAATGGGTACAGAATTTATTATTCAAATTCCTATTAATTCGCGTCAGAAAAGCAACCCAAGTTGAGAGCATGGGTGTAGGATAGAGATATAGAATCAAATTATGGTTTTTTTATGTCTGCTACACCCCTGGTATCTCTGGTAAATTCCACTAACTCTACAAACTCTACCACTGCAAACTCTGAACTTGTTTCCCCTCTTCTCGGTGCTTCGGTAGCTGAGTTAACCGCTTGGGTTCAAGAACAAGGACAACCTGGATACCGGGGGAAACAACTACATAATTGGATATATGATAAAGGTGTGCGTAATTTAGCAGATGTTTCTGTATTTCCTAAAAGTTGGCGAGAAAAAGTTATAGATATTCCTATAGGTCGTTCATCTCTACATTATCGTTCTGTTGCTGCTGATGATACGGTAAAATATCTGTTGAAATTAGCAGATGGAGAAATTATTGAAACTGTTGGTATTCCCAGTGATAAGCGGTTAACGGTTTGTGTTTCTACTCAAGTTGGTTGTCCAATGGCCTGTGATTTTTGTGCGACGGGGAAAGGAGGTTTTAAACGTAATCTGAGTCGTGCAGAAATTGTGGATCAAGTTTTAACTGTACAGGAAGATTTTCAGCAACGGGTGAGTAATGTGGTGTTTATGGGGATGGGTGAACCGTTGTTGAATACGGAAAATGTAATTTTGGCTTTGAAATCTTTAAATCAAGATGTGGGAATAGGAGCGCGATCGCTCACTGTTTCTACTGTAGGTATTCGCGATCGCATTCGTCAATTAGCCGAACACCATTTTCAAATTACCCTCGCTGTCAGTCTTCATGCACCAAACCAAACATTAAGAGAGCAAATTATTCCCAGTGCTAAACCCTACCCCATCGAAGACTTACTCGCAGAATGTCGAGAATATGTAGAAATAACCGGACGCAGAGTAACTTTTGAATATATCCTTTTAGCGGGAGTAAATGACTTACCAGAACACGCTTTAGAATTATCAAAACGTCTGCGCGGTTTTCAAAGTCATGTGAATTTAATTCCTTACAACCCTATCGAGGAAGTAGATTATAAAAGACCAAACCGCGATAGAATACAAGCTTTTGTTAATGTTCTCCAACAACAAAACATTGCTGTGAGTGTCAGATATTCTCGCGGTTTAGAAGCAGACGCAGCTTGTGGACAACTGAGAAGAAATAAAAGGTAATTGGTAATTCATAATTCATAATTCATAATTCATAATTCATAATTCATAATTATAAATTACTACCCAATCACCAATCACCAATCACTATTTTTTAGCATAAATACCTGGTGCATAAGCCTCAATAACCCTACCAGTGCGAGTGCAGCTAATCATCAGGTAATCACAGGTTGGGCATTGGGTTCTGGTGACTTGACTCTCAGCAATAAAGTGACGTTCAGCTGTACTGCCGCAATTTGGGCAATGAATTTTTTGTAAAACTTGCATTTTAAAACCCCTGGATTAAATAATGTTGGTAAAAATCCGTAACTCTAGCCAGTCAAGATTTATAGCCACAGAAGCGGCTATTTTTTAACAAATTTAACAATTTAAAAATTTCACGTAAGTAGTCGTGCAAAATAAATTTTATATTTGGGAGAGGGAACAGGGAACTATTAACCGGGAACAGATACAGATAAGGAATACAGAGATTTTTGTTTGTTCCAAAAATGTTAAATTAATTTTGCCCAGGTACTTATCCTTATTCATTATCTTAGTCTTCATATTTTTATTCGTCACACTTTAGATATATAAATTTACTTTTCCTGTAACTTTTGTTTTCATTCTTAGTGATCCCCGTACTTTAATCTTTGAGACAAGTATATTTATCCTCTTGTTTTCAAATAGGTTGTTTTTGTATTCAACCGCCACAGAAAAAGAAAAACTGTATTTTAAGTCACAAAATATTTTTCTTTAGATTTTGTTAAGCTTTTCGCTGTATAAATTGTATTTCAGATTACATTTATATTCTCGGCTATAGTGGTATTTACTACCTTTATTACCTTTATTAGAGAAAATATCATTACATGACTCAGTGATAATTTAAGCAAAACTTCCAACATGAGATAATACAGTAATCAACTACTTTTGCTAATCTAGAGATTAGTAATGGGTAATGAGAAATGGGTAATTAGTAATAGATATTCTTAATTATTAATTGCCCATTATTTCTTATCATGTAAGACTTTAAGAGTTGTCGAATTAGCGAGATTACACCAAAAAATAGCCAACATTACAGCATTTACCAAGTTAGTGAGGTACAGATTTTTTTTATCTTAGGGAATTGGGAATTAGGAATTAGGAATTGGTAACAGTAAATAAATTAGGGTGTACCTCATGAGACTGGGAAACGCTATAGAAAAGATACATTACATAAAATCACGACCTATATTAGGGGTTGCTGAGAAAGTCTTTTCGTGTTCGCGCAGCGTGACGTAAGTCATGGGAATAGGAGTCAGGAGGAGAATTAAAGACATTTTTTTATTTCTGGCTGCCCATAAAAGTGCAAGGTTTTTCAGACTCAAGACTCTATAACGAAAGCACCTACCGTCTTTTTTATGAGCCTTTTTGGTTTATTCCGCATCCCCTATATTAGCAAAAACCACGCGGTGATAGGGATAGAGGATTTGACTGTATCCGAGATGTTAGCTAATGGGAAATTATCAAAAGCTATATCAGATATGGGCTTTTATGAATTTAGAAGACAGCTAGTACCGCTTCGCGGAAGTCAAAAGTCAAAAGTCAAAAGTCATACTAGAATATAAAACACAACTATATGGCAGTAAGTTAGTAATTGTGGATAGATTTTATCCCAGTAGAGACGTTATAGATTTAGTAGCTAGAAGCATCTTAGAAGAAAAAGCAAGGAATTTCTACTATGCTCATTTGCCCGCAATGTCAATTTGAAAATCCCAATGACAATAAGTTTTGTCAAAGTTGTGGCACGTCTTTAACTTATAAGACTTGTCCTGAATGTGGGGCAGAAGTCCTTTTAAATAATCAATACTGTCACAAGTGTGGTGCAGAATGTGGCACGATTTGGTGGGCAATGATTACCCAAGAAACATCTGTCGTCTTTTCCGAATTTGGGGAAGAAAAATTAACACCAGATATAGGCAACACAAACACCCGTCTACAATTTGCGGTAGGCTCATTTTTAGATCGGGGACAACGCTATCAATTATTAGAACCTTTACCAGAACCGGAAGTGATAGCGGGTGGTACTGAGTATAAAGTCAAAGTTTTAGATTGCCAACCCTTTCACATTTCACCTATTGAGGCGATGCTGGAACATCAACCACAGGGTTTGATTGTGCCATCGGTGAGTGTAATTGGCATTCCTAGTTTGGCTCAAGCTTATGTGGCATTACAACAGGAAATGTCACCGGGAATACCCATAATTCACGATGCTTGGCAACAAGATAATATGCAGGTGGTACTAATTGAAGACCGTTCCCATTGGCAGTTGTTACTGAAGGCGTGGCAAGATCCAGCCACCCATCCACTACAGATTTTACACTGGTGTTATCAGATGATCCAACTTTGGGAGATACTAAAACCAGTGAATTGTCGTCAAAGTTTGTTGAAGTTATCAAATCTGCGACTAGATGAAGACCAAACACTGGGGTTGCAACGGTTGGATCTGGAAACACCTACTAAAAATTTGCCTACTGATGGCGAGCGGCCTTTAACTATCAAGTCTTTGGGAAGGGTTTGGCGCAATTTATGTCTACAGTCTCAACATACTCATATTGCCTCTCTTGTGGAAATTTTGGATGATTTAGAAGCTGGTAAGATTGCAACTGGGGAAGAATTGCGATCGCATTTGGAGGAAATATCCACAGAACTACAATCACCTTCTAACTCTGGTCTTGCTTCTACAGAGACAAAATATACTTCTGCGCCAACTTTGTTGCAAGATGATAATTGTCAGGATGAGGAAAGAAATGAAGATGCACCGACAATTATCTTGCCAATGCAATTAAGGAGTGTGGAAGATGTAGGACGCACTGATGTCGGTCGTCAACGTGATCACAACGAAGATTATTTTGCCATTGAAACCAAGCAGCAAAAGCTGGATGTACCTGGAAATCGCCATTTGCAAGCTAGGGGTTTGTATATTCTCTGTGATGGTATGGGGGGACACGCTGGAGGTGAGGTGGCCAGTGAGTTGGCTGTAACTACTTTGCGAAAATACTTTCAAGAAAAGTGGGTTGGGGAGGAACTACCAACATCAGAAATGATCGAAGCAGCGGTTTTGTTAGCTAATCAAACGATTTATGATCTCAATCAACAAGGACTGCGTTCTGGTGTGGGGCGCATGGGTACAACTTTGGTGATGTTATTGATGCAAAACACTAAGTTAGCAGTTGCCCATCTGGGAGATAGTCGTCTTTATCGCCTCACACCCAAGGGCGGTCTAGAACAAATGACTGTAGACCATGAAGTGGGTCAACGGGAAATTGCTAAAGGATTATCTCCCAGTGTAGCTTATGCTCGTCCAGATGCCTACCAACTGACTCAAGCTTTGGGTCCACGAGATGCCGATTTTGTCCATCCTGATATCAATTTCTTTGAGATTCATGAAGATTGTTTGCTGTTGTTGGTTTCCGATGGGTTATCAGATAATGATTTATTGGAAACTAATTGGCAGACTCACCTCACACCGTTGCTCAGTTCGAGTACAAATTTGGAATCAGGTCTGAGCGACTTGGTTGATCTAGCAAATGAATACAATGGTCACGACAATATTACGGCTCTATTGATTCGGGTTAAGGTTTCTCCGATACAAACAAGCTAACTCATGCTAACTAGCTGTTAACCCTATCGGCAAAGTTGACATAGAATGGAAATGAGGTTGATAGGCCATGTCTTTACAAGTAGTTCTCTTTTCTGATAGATAAATAATTATGAATTATAAATTTTGATTGTGGTAACACTGACCCTGTTAGACACGAAAAATAAAACGCCGCTTAAACAGTGGAGTTTTCAGGGTTCCTCTGTGATTCGCATTGGTCGCGCGGTGGATAATCATGTTGTACTCAATGATAGTTTAGTTTCTCGGTATCATCTGCAACTTCAACAATTGAGTGCTGGCAGCAGCAGTGATGCTTGGCAGGTAATTAGTCAAGGGACAAATGGTACTTTTCTTAATGGTGTTCTGGTAACAAAAAGTACGTTATCCGATAATTCTCTCCTGCAACTAGCACAGGGAGGACCTATACTCAAATTCCAACTTGAGGATATACCGGAACTGACGGTTTCACCTTGGCAACCAATACACCAGGAAATTGAGAAAGTTGCAGTTTCCCATTGCAATCACGAAGGAAATTCCCCAAATAATATATTTTGTGTTCACTGTGGTCAACCGCTAACTGTGATCAAGCGAATTCGCCATTATCAGGTCTTACGCACACTGGGACAGGGTGGTATGGGTACTACTTACCTAGCTTGGGATGCTACAGGTGTAATTACAGGTGTTCCTCAACTGTTGGTGTTAAAGCAGATGAATGCGGATATGGCTAAAATTGCTAAAGCGCAGGAGTTGTTTGAACGAGAAGCGAAAACTCTGAAATGTCTTAATTATCGAGGAATTCCCAAATATTATGATTTTTTTGCCGAAGATAGGAAAAACTACTTGGCAATGGAGTTAATTCACGGACAGGATTTGGAAAAGCGTGTATATACTACTGGTCCTGTGACTCCTCATCAGGCGATCGCTTGGATGATTCAGACTTGCGATATTTTAGATTATCTCCATAACCAAGATCCACCTCTGATTCACCGGGATATTAAACCTGCTAATTTGATGGTAAGAAATGCTAATAATCAAATTGTGGTGTTGGATTTTGGTGCTGTGAAGGAAATTGGCACTGCACCAGGGACGAGGATCGGCGCTGAAGGTTATTGCGCTCCTGAGCAGGAACGAGGACAACCATTGACACAATCGGATTTGTATGCTATCGGTCCAACGCTGATTTTTTTACTGACTGGGCAAAATCCTGTAAATTTTATCCGCCACAGGGGACGTGGTGTTTGTTTTGATGTGAAAAATGTGCCGACAATTACTCCTCAACTCCGCGAAATTATTGAACGGGTGACGGAAGCTTTACCACGCGATCGCTTTCAAAGTGCTAAGGAGTTGGCTAAGGCTTTGATGGCTTGTTAGTGATTGGGTAATTGGTAATTGGTGATACAATTTTGGATTTTGGATTTTGGATTTTGGATTTTATTTCATGAACTCCAATCTAAAATCTAAAATCTAAAATCTAAAATCTTGTCCCAGTCACCAGTCCCCAGTCCCTAATCTTCGTCCCAAGTTTCTACTGCTAATAGATCACCAATGGGATCTTGCATACTAAAGCCAAAGTCCAGGAGTTCTTGTTTCCAGTGTTGCCATTCATTGCCGTAGAGGAAGGCAATTTTCCAGATGCTATCGCTGGGCTTGATAATACTGGATTCTACGAGTGATTGCACATTGCGCTGCAATTTCACCATAGGGTGAATCACTTGCTGAGTCATAACCTCGATGTGGTTCAAATTTTATTTGTGTGAATACTTAGTTAAAACTGCTTTCCAGTTGGCATTTTTTACTGGTGCGCGAGTCCTATAGTTTGGCGAAGCTAGTCTTAACTTCTAGAGTATATCATAAATGATTCTGGGAAATTGCTAAAAATTTGGTTTTGTACGGTAATTACGACTAAAGGCAGGAGGCACAGGAGGCTGTGATATTTTCTTGGGGTTTGTGGGTAATCTCATAAATAGGAGAGGAAGATTGCTGTTTTTCTGTGTTTACCGCAGCAAGTATTGATACATGGCTAGTTCTGGTAGTGATTACTTAGAAAAACGTCGTCAGCAAATTGCAAGAAAGCAAAGAATTGTTACATATATTTCTTTATTGGGCTTCGGTGGTTCTATATTGTTTGGGGGGTTTAGTACGATTCAACGGGCTTGGCAACAACCGCAGCAATCGGTGGTTGAATCTGCTGAGACTGGGTTAGAGAAACAAATTAAGGGTTATGAGTTGGTTTTGCAGCGTGAACCTAATAATCAAGTTGCTTTGGAGAAGTTGTCAGTGATGAAGTTACAGATGGGGGATAATCAGGGAGCGATCGCTCTGATGGAACGTTTGGTGAAGTTGCATCCTGATCGGGAGGATTACAAGACTGTGTTGGCGGATGTGAAAAATAGAGCAGAGGGAAATAATGAAGCTGCTAAATAAGTGAGCTATTACGCATTTAAATTTTATGAACTAAACAAGTTTAACTCTTGTGGGGTGAGCATCCCTGCCCGCCCTAATATTTGCCCTAATATTGAATTGTTTACAATAAACTCAGGTGAATGCCATGCCATAACCTATCCTAGCTAACACAAACCTACACAATGGGAAATTATGGACACTGTGAAACTTGATATGAAACTTGATCTGCCAACTGATCTACCCACCCAATTACCAGACCATACTCAATTACCCTGTGAAGATGGAACTTTTGTGAAAAATTTTCAAGAACATCCTCAAAGTATTTTATTAACAGAATCTATTTGGTCAAGATTACAGGAAATTCATCCAGATAAACAATTTTGTATAGGTCAAGATAGCGGTATTTATTGGCGTATTACTGAGCCACCACAAAAAGGAGCAGAAGCACCAGATTGGTTTTATGTTCCTGATGTACCGCCAACTTTAAATGGACAAATGCGCCGTTCTTATGTGTTATGGCAAGAATTTGTCGCTCCTTTAATTGTGATTGAATTTGTCTCAGGTAATGGTGCTGAAGAAAGGGATGAAACGCCATATTTAGGTAAATTTTGGGTGTATGAAAAAGCGATTAGAGTACCTTTTTATGGAATTTATGAAGTGCAGAAAGCATCATTGGAATTATATCATTTAGTTGAGGGAAAGTATTATTTAATGTCACCTAATGAAAGGGGTCGTTATCTAATTCAAAAAATGGGTGTAGAGTTGGGTATTTGGCAAGGAACATATAAAAATGTAGAGTTACCTTGGTTAAGATGGTGGGATTTAGATGGTAATTTATTGTTAACAGGAGAAGAACAAGCTGAACAGGAAAAACAACGGGCGGAACAGGAAAAACAACGGGCTGAACAGGAAAAACAACGGGCTGAACAAGAAAAACAACGGGCTGAACAAGAAAAACAACGGGCGGATAAATTAGCGGCTAAATTGCGACAATTGGGAATAGAATTAGATGAGTAAATAGACTGCTAGAACACCGATGCATTAATCGTAAGGGCGTATAGCATTCGGACAGAATATGAACTGGTTTCAGCAATAGGTTATCACCCGAATGCTTCGCCCCTACTTTGGCGGATATGATTAATCAATAACAGATAAAATAGGAGTGAATAAAATTATGCTCCCATTCACCACAGAAGAAACAATTTCCAACTCAGAAGAACAACTGATTAATTTTCCCACCCAACATGATCTCCCCTGTGATGACGATGACGTTATGGAAACTCTGCGACATAAATACCAAATGGATTTACTTTTGGAAACCATCTACCCTTGGTTAGAAAAACGTCAAGATGGTTTTGCCGCAGGGAATATGTTTGTTTATTTTAGTCCCTACCAAGTGAAAAAATATGATTATAAAGGTCCTGATTTTTTCTGTGTTTTAGATGTATCACAACAGGAAAGAAAAAGCTGGGTAGTTTGGGAAGAAGGAAAAACCCCTGATGTGGTGATAGAGTTATTATCAGAAAGCACTGCTAATTATGATAAAACTAAGAAAAAATTAGTTTATCAAGACCGGATGCGAGTACCGGAGTATTTCTGGTATGATCCTTTTAATCCTGATGATTGGGCGGGTTTTGCTATTGTTGAGGGAGTATATCAACCTCTAACCCGTGATGATAAAAATCGCTATATTAGTAAGAAATTGCAATTAGCTTTAGTGTGTTGGCAAGGTGTGTATAGAGGTGTGGATACGGTTTGGTTACGGTGGGAAACTTTAGATGGTGAGTTGCTGTTAACAGATAAAGAAGTTAGTGAACAGGAAAAACAACGTGCTGAACAGGAAAAACAACGTGCGGATGATGCAGAATTAGAAATAGCAAGGTTAAGGGATTTGTTGAAAAATTCAGGTGTTGATATTAATGGTTTAGAGTAAAAATCAATAGATCCCGGACTTATTAAATAATTCTGGGATCTGGTTATAAACAATAAAAATGTAAGCGAATACTTACATAAAAACTTTATTGTCTGAATCAGGATATCCAGGATTTAAGAATTGACAGGATGAACTAGAACAATAGACATCTCCAGAAAAATATATTTGCCACATCTGTAAATAAGCTTTCTCCATTTCCCGCGCAAATTTCTTACCATTCCAGAGGGGAGATGTTTGTCTTGATTTTCGTAGTTTCCATACTATTTCTTGTCTTAATTTTTCATCCTTACCCAACCTTACACCCCACTCTACATACTCTTCATCACTCCAAGCTATACCTTCCGTTATTCCTACATTCATCATCATTGTATAACTATTGCGGGCTGCAAATTGTTCTCCCACTCTGGTAACTATAGGTATTCCCATCCATAATGTTTCTAGGGTTGTGGTTGCACCGTTGTAAGGATAGGTATCTAAGACAACATCCGCAATAGCTAAATTAGCACGATGTTCTGTATCTAACGGTGCAGAAGGTAAAAATATTAACTGTTTTAAATCAACTCCTTCTGCTTCCGCAATTGGGGCGATAAAATCTTGTAAATCTTGATAATTAGTTCGATGACTTTTGAGGAGAAAATAACTATTAGGTACTTGTTTAATAATTTGTAATTGCAATCGGATATTCTGAGGATTACGTTTTAATCCCGTTTGAGAACTAAAATAAATAATCCCATCTTCAGGAATATCTAAAGATTCTCTGGTGAGAGTTGGTGTTCCTATAGTAAAACCATCAATACCAATATAATTTTCAGGCAGTCGCCAAATTTTTTCTGTGTAATAATCCTGTGCTGATTCTGGTAGAACATAGTGATCAGCCATAAAATAATCTACTGTGGGAAAACCAGTCCCATCATACCCTAACCAACTAATTTGAATGGGTGCAGGTTTCAAGGCTAAAATGGCGCAACCACCATAGGAAGTTAAACTATCTAAATCAACTAAAATATCTATCTCATCTGCATTAATTTTATCTGCCATTGCTACCATTGACAAACATTCTTGATGATAACGCTCACCAAATTCGTTCTTGTAAGCTTGTTGATGGGGGTCGTAAATATTCTCTTTTAAAGAATACAGATAAATATCAAATTGCTGATGATCATGATATTTTAACAACCACCAAGCTAAGAAACCCACAGAATGAGTACGAAAACATTCTGATAAATAGCCTATTCTTAAAGGACGCTCACTCAAAGCAGGACGATGTGATTGAAAACGTTTTTGATAAGTATTAATATTTTCGGGAAAACTTTTCCACAACACTTGTTGAGATAAAGCAGCTAATCCATTGCGAATTAATCTATTTTCACGTGGATTATCTTCCATGTATAACAAAAAAGCGCCAATGCTAAGAAGCTGAACTAAGCTTTCGTCGTCTGATTTGCTGTTGACAACATTAGATAAATATAGTTTATATGCTTGGTAAGCTTGAACTGCTTTTTCCCAACTTGCACAAGAAGTTAATAATGCGTCTAGTAAGTAATGGTAACCATTAATTTGATCAATTGGTTTTTGAGCAAGGGCTAAATATTTTTTCACCCAATCAATAGATTCTTTAGTATGATCTGATCCTAGTCTTTGCAAAGGAGCAACAATTTTTCTAATGCAATCTAAATTATTTGGGTCTAAATGGAGAGCAACTTTTGCAAAGTAAATTGACATATAAGACTGAGAAAACCGATAATAAGCTTCGGCTTTTCCTTTCAGTAATGGAATAATGGTGTCAGATGTTGATAAATGAATTATAAATTTTTCAAGCAGATGATCAACAAAGGGAGGAGGAGTAACTGGATCAAGATGAACTAACTTTTCAATTACTTTAACTAATAAATTTTCGTCAAAAACAGGGGTTTCTGTTAGTTGAGATATAGTTTCAACTAATTGATTAATATTCGTTTCCAGATCCTCAATATTTAAGTCAGTGTTTAGTTCAATTATTTTTAAAAGATTATTAATATCATCAGGTATAAATTCTTTAATGTGTTGACGAATTACCCAAGCTAATTTATTGTTAGAATTTGCTTCTTGTTCTTGAGCAGAATGTAATAAAATTTCTGTTAATTCTTGCAACCAAGATTCTGACTCTTCTTCTCCAAATTCCAGAAGGGGAGTCATCCATGTAATTTGGGCTTCTTCCTCTCTACCCTCTAATAATAAGGCTAACCCTAAATACCAATAATTAGAAACATCTCTGGGATTTTCAGCAATATTTTGTTCATATTCTGGAATACTTAACAAAGTTAAAGCTGAAGCAACTTGATTATTTAACTGGGTAGTCATAATGAACAAACTGGAAATCGTTTGGAAATATCTTACCAAGTGAGATTACGCCTGATCTGAAAATAAGCTTAAAAATCAAAAGCATTGTAGGGATTAACGACTGTTAACCCCTACATAATGTGATAAAATCAGGTAAAAATGCTAGATGCACTTCCATTGATCTAGCATTTCCAACAAGCAAAAATTAAGTGTTATTTCATTTTTTCCAGACCAGTACAAGCTGAAGTGTTAGGAGTAGTGCTTAAATTAGGTGCAGCAACTGATGTTCCTGTCTGCACACCTGTTGTCTGACAAGCAATAGCTTCAGTTTGACCAGTAGTGAGAATGACTACACCACCAGAAAAACCTTTGAGAGAACTTGGGTCTTTTGTTGTCGCTAGAACAACTGTGCTGTTTACATCGGCGCTGGGTATTGTATAATTATAGAAATCTGTTGATGAAGGAATACCTATTTTGAGCTGGTCAAACGTTGTCGCAAAGGATGTATTCTCAATCCGGTATGACTGTTGCGCTTTGTTTACTGAATTTACATAGGTTTTTGCTTCTGATTGTTTAGCTTTTGCAGCTTGGTTAAGGAAAGAAGGTAGCGCGATAGCAGATAGAATAACGATGATGATGATAACAACTAATAATTCAATCAGGGTGAAACCTTCGTTTTCTTTCTTTTTACCCAGGATGTGTTCTAAGAATTTTGCTTTCAGTTCAGTTTTCATAGTAGTTTTCCTTCAGGTGAAGTATTGTTTGTTTCTTTGTACAAATAACTTACCCACATCTGATCAGTTTCATATCACCTCTAGCAAAAATTTTTTTACCATCTTGTCAAAAGTGATGAAAATGGGCTAAAACCTTTATTTAGCAATACTTTACCTGTATATTGTTCGAGTTTAAAAGAGTTAAATAATTGTATATCTTAATTAATCTTGTTCTTGAAGCAACGAGTATCAATACTGACTCAAATCAGAGGTAAATAAGTAAAGCTTACATGATTAAATACAGGTTTTATTTTGTACTGAATACACCGATATACGATATATAATACAAAAGTTTAAGTATTACAACTATTTACGCTTAAAAGCATCCATTACTCAACCCAAAAAATTATTATGTCTATTTTTGTGCAAACCCTGAAACAGCAAGGTCTTTTTGAACAAGTGTGGATTAGATTCTCTAGCTGTAGTTAATAATATCCGCCCTTATTTCAACAAATAAATTTAAATTCGTAGTGAGGACTTTAGTCCTCATGCTCCTAGCTTTGAGCGATAAATCGCTCACTACGAACCGCACTCCAGCATAATGTAATCAAAATCATGTAACACTAATAACTGCTTTTGCAACAGGTAAAAAACCTTCACTTTCTCTATAGGTTGCGCTGTTAGATGATCAAAAGGTTTTATTGATTATGTGTATATGTTGCATAAAATATACATAAATTACTCAAATTCAGGCGGCCATAGTTCTGATACAGCCAATTCCCAACCAGGAAGTAATTCTGGTATAGTCAGAATATCCCCATTTTCCAATACCATTGTTGCTTGATTAAATCGGTAAACTGTTACAGTCAACTTATCAGGGTCAATTAAAATACCCACTGTAGCACCCAGTTGTAAAAATAACTGTATTTTCTCTTCTAAAGGTTTAATTCTGTCTGATTTAGACTTGATTTCTACTACTAAATCAGGTACTAACTCTACAAACTCCCGTTTACTTTTTTTCAATCTTTCCGCTTTCACAAAAGATACATCTGGTGCGCGGAGGTTTCTTTTTTCTGAGTTATTATCTATACTGGGCAAAATAAAACCAGCACTAGAACCAGTGACTCTTCCCAGTTTACGAGATAGCACCCACATATTCAAAAAGGTCAGTAACCGACCTCCTATTTCTTCAGACTCGTAATCTGATGGACCCATAATTACTATATTCCCCTCTACCAACTCCATTTGCCATTCTGGATGTTCGGTTTGTAACTGTTCTAAATCAGCAATAGTCAGAGACATAATACACCAGAAAACTCTTCTTTATTTATAGCAGGAGTCAGTAGAGGTAAAGCATCGCTCAACCCTTACATAATACAAAACCTAAACTTCCTGTTGACATCTGCCAATTAAATCTGTATCTTCAAAGTATATACATTCAGTCCAGTTGTTTAAAGGCGGAACTTTAACAGTTGATATAGAGTATGACTACAATTGTCGCCAAATGGGGAAACAGTTTAGCTATTCGCATTCCCAAATCTATAGCTGAACAAGTGCAATTAACCGAAGGAGTAGCAATAAACTTGACTCTGGAAGGTAACAGTATTGTGATTACACCACAAAAAAGAAAAAAATATACACTTGATGAGTTACTGGAGGGTATGACTCCTGATAAATTTCATCCTGAATTTGAAACTGGAAACGCTGTGGGGAATGAAGATTGGTAGTTTCTTATTTTCCCAACAGAGGAGATATTATTAAACTAGAATTTGGCAATAAGCAGCGGTTGACTGCTGATTCTATTAGGCGTGCATTGACTCTACAAGCATCAGGAATGTCTTTTGATGATATTGCTAACATCTTAAATGAGGAAATACAACAACAAGGACGTGAACAAATTGGTTATCGTCCAGTTTTGGTGATATCTCCAATTAAATATAATCAAATGGCTTCTTTAATTCTAGCTTGTCCCATAACTAGCAACCGAAAAGGGCTGAGTTTTGAAGTTCCACTGGTTGAGGGAATGCAAACAAAAGGAGTTGTGTTAGCTGACCAAATTAAAACATTAGATTGGAGAGCTAGAAAAGTCAAATTTGTAGAAAGTGTGCCACAGGATTTAATAGAAGAAGTACAAGCTAGGCTGGAAACTTTAATTTTATAGTGTAATTTTATAGTTTGAACCATCAGATCCCCGACTTCTTTTTTGATCTTGTCTACAAATTAGGACTTACGCAAGATTGAACTCAAAACTTGATTCTTGTTTAGGGGTAATTCATGAATTACCCCTACTTCCGTTCTATGCTGCGTAAGTCCTGAAATCATAAATTAGGGGTTGCTGAGAAAGTCTTTTCATGAGGGCATAGGAGTCAGGAGTCGTAGGGGCGAAGTAGGGGCGAAGTAGGGGCGAAGCATTCGGAAAATAACCTGTGATAAAAATTGATAATTTATCGCCCGAATGCTTCGCCCTTAGAGGAAAATAACCTGTGATAAAAATTGATAATTTATCGCCCGAATGCTTCGCCCTTAGAGGAAAATAACCTGTGATAAAAATTGATAATTTATCGCCCGAATGCTTCGCCC
>NZ_JAQMTI010000079.1:0-30543 GCF_028329225.1 Sphaerospermopsis kisseleviana CS-549
GATTTTTTAATTATTTTTGGGCGATAGCGAAGCGCTGCTGCAAGCAGTTCGCTATTGATCGGAAGTTAATCGCCAAAAGCCTGAAACGACGGATTTTCGTTCATGCACATCATGGTGAATTTGTACAGTGCGTAAGTCCTAATTATGAAACTCTTGTGGGGTGGGCATACTTCGACAAGCTCAGTACAAGTCTTGCCCACCAATCGTGTACCTCATTACAAAGGAAAGTGCTGTAACTGTTTACGCTATGTGTTCTTGAACTTGTGAAACTAATTCCTTTGTCCAATAGTTTACCAATTCCGTATCCGCAGCTTCTACCATAACTCTAATTACTGGTTCTGTGCCAGATGCACGGACTAATATCCGTCCATTATCACCCATTGCGGCTTCGGCTTTGGCGATCGCTCTCTGTACTGGTTCGCATTTTTCCCAACCTAAGCGTTTTTCTCTGTCTTCTACTCTCACGTTTTGTAATAGTTGCGGATAGGTTTGAAAACTTTGATCTACCATTTCTGCTAAGGAAACTCCTGCTGCTTTCACCACTGCGGCTAAATGTAATCCTGTTAATAAACCATCTCCAGTCATGCCATAATGACGACATAGGATATGTCCTGATTGTTCTCCCCCTAACATTCCCCCAGTTTTTAACATTTCTGCTTGTACGTACTGATCCCCGACGGCGGTACGAATTAATTTACCACCCTGCTTTTCCCAAGCTTTCTCAAATCCCAGGTTAGCCATGACTGTGGAAATAATCAAGTTATCTGGTAATTTTTGTTGCTCTTGCAAATGACAACCCCAAAGGTAAAGAATGTAATCACCGTTTACCTGTCTACCAGTATTATCTACAGCTAATACTCGATCTGCATCGCCATCAAAGGCAAATCCCATATCGGCTTTATACTCTTTCACTGCGTCAGCTAAAATATCTAAATGGGTAGAACCGCAATTGACATTAATGCGATCGCCATCCGCTTGGTTATGTAAGCAAATTACATCCGCGCCCATCTGGGTAAATACGGTCGGTGCTAACCCCACAGCCGCACCCCAAGCCACATCTAAGACAATTTTCATTCCTTGCAGATTTACTTGTGGCTGTAATGGTTGTTGCAGTGCCTGTCCGTAATCTCCAATTAATTCTGTTCTTAAATAATGTTTTCCACAGTTGCTTACACTGCTAACAGTTGCCAGTTTACCCCGCAAACCCGCTTCTATTTGCCCTTGTAATTCTTTTGACAGCTTTGTACCATTTGCCCCAAAGATTTTAATACCATTATCTTCTGGTGGGTTATGGCTGGCAGATATCATTACACCACCGATAGCTTCTGTGATGCTGGTAAGATAAGCAACGCAAGGAGTGGGACATAAACCCAAATACCAAACTTCTAGCCCTGCGGCGGTTAAACCTGCACTTAACGCCATTGCCAGCATATCACTAGAATTTCTGGAGTCTTGACCTAAAATTATCGGTCCATTTTTTGCTAAACCATTATTTGCAGCATGATCACGTAAAACAATACCCGCCCAAAAACCAACCTGTAAAGCCAAAGGAGCATTTAACAATTCTCCCACTTTTCCCCGAATGCCATCTGTACCAAATAACGGCGTTTTTGGCAAGGATAGCAAACTAGGAACAAAATTACTTGCAAGACTAGCCACATAACCATCAGATATACTGCTTTGAGTCCGAGTTATAGAAGAAACCATATTTTTCAACACTCCACACCATTAAACATTTCGGAGAATAACACTTTAATCCCTGTTCAACAATTCTGAGGAATTATTAACAAACAGTACACCTGTAATTTTCCCTGAATGACTATGAACTTTAACGATTTTATGTTAAGTAACATTACAGGTGCTTATTAATTGTTTACTATAAAAAATCCTCATTGTTGGCTAAATCAAGCAATTAGCTTTGTATTTATAATCTAATAAATGTCTATTGCCAGAATTAAGGTATAAATAAATACTAAAACACTGTAACTTAATGAATTTTAATATAAATTCTCATCAAATAGTTCTAATGTAACCTTTTAGTGGCATTTTTTCGCCATTTGTCAAAAATCCCAACAGTTGACTTTTTAAAGTAGAGAAATTTAGCATGAGCAGTAATTTAGCCTCCAAGTTACGAGTAGGTACAAAAAAAGCGCATACAATGGCAGAAAACGTTGGTTTTGTCAAGTGCTTTTTAAAAGGAGTGGTAGAAAAAAATTCATACCGGAAACTGGTTGCTAACTTTTATTTCATCTACTCAGCAATGGAAGAGGAGATGGAAAAGCACAAAAATCACCCTGTTGTGGGTAAAATTTATTTTCCTGAACTGAACCGCAAGCATTCTTTAGAGCAGGATTTAGCTTACTACTATGGTTATAACTGGCGGGAGCAGATCAAATTATCCCCTGCTGGTGAGACTTATGTAAACCGCATTCGGGAAATTTCCGCTACAGCACCCGAATTGTTGGTTGCACATTCCTATACTCGTTATTTGGGTGACTTGTCTGGTGGACAAATTCTTAAAAACATTGCTGTAACTGCGATGAACCTGGGTGAAGCTGAAGGTACAGCTTTTTATGAATTTGCAGATATTAGCGATGAGAAGGGATTTAAAGCCAAATATCGGCAAAATTTGGATGAAATGCCCATTGATGATGCTACAGGCGATCGCATTGTCGAAGAAGCTAACGACGCTTTTGGTGTAAACATGAAGATGTTCAAAGAGTTAGAAGGTAATTTGATTAAAGCGATCGGTATCATGGTTTATAACACCTTGACTCGTAAGCGGACAAAAGGTAGTACAGAATTGGTGACTGCTGAGTAATATAACAGGAGTCAGGAGTCAGGAGTAAAACCCTCTCATAGTAAGAGTTTCATCATCAATTGATGTGATGTCCTAACTACTCTGTCTGCGGCTATAACTAAAGAATGTCGAATTAGGGGTAATTTCCCTGTGATTGTTTTCTGTGCATGAAAGCAACCAGAGGGAGATTACCCCTAAATTTTGTGTTTATTATTGATTTTGATACTATATATGATATCATTAGATATATAACCTGCCAGTCTAAGGAAATTGATATGAAATCAAAAACAAAAAGGTATTTAATTTATGAGTCAATTAGACAAACTTATTCAGTTATTTCTCTCTTACCCTGTTGAAGTAAGATTTGAAGACGTAAGACGTATTTTAATAGCATTTGGTTTTGAAGAAGTTCGATCTAAAGGAAGTCATCACACTTTCCGTCATGAGGATGGAAGGATACAAATTGTACCCAAAAAAGATGGGCAAAAAGTAAAAGGAATTTATATCAAGCAGATTGTAAAACTGCTCAGATTAGAGGAGTAGTATGTCTAAGAAAAATAAAACTGAACGTGAGTCACTAGAATTTTACTTGAATTTGAAATATCCAGTTACACTTTACCCTGATCCTGATGGGGGATATGTAGCAGAAATTAAAGACCTTCCTGGATGTATGACTCAGGGAGAAACAACAGATGAAACGTTATTTAATATTGAAGAAGCACGTAGTTTATGGATAGAAACAGCCTATGAATATGGGGATGAAATTCCCTTACCCTCAACTCAAGTTCAATACAGTGGTAAGGTTTTACTACGGATACCTCGCTCATTGCATCAGCAGTTAACAGAAAATGCAGAGAAAGAAGGAGTTAGTCTTAATCAATATCTTGTGTTTTTGTTAAGTGAAAGAAATGCTGTTAAGTCTCTGAGCATGGCAAATGCTAAGTAGGAATTTTGATCTAAGTTAAAATTTTGGTTAAACTTTCACTCTCAAAAACTTGATGGATATTTATGGCGATCGCCAGTTAACGCATTTTTGTGAAAACAAGGCGATCGCTATTTTGATTAAACTTTGTTTATTGCATTCTCAGCTTAATGAACTTAGGTTAAAATCCGAATATTGGCAATTTTAGGTATAAAAACTAGATTATGGCAAATCCAGAGCATTTAGCAATACTGAATCAAGGGGTAGAGGTTAGATATTTATATTAAGTAAAAATACGTAAAATAGTATCATAAATTTTCTGCATGGTAAAATTTGCCCAACTGCAAACGCTCTTAAATTTATGTAATACTACTGTTTGAAAGATAAATAACAATATAGTGAGGGTTATATGGCTAAATATAAAATAGGCGATGAAGTATCCAATGGCCGCTACATAATAAAAGAAAATCTGGATAAAGGAGGATTTAGTGAAATATATCTGGCTGAAGATACAAAAAGATTTGATCAAAAATGCGTTGTTAAAAACTTTAGTGCTAAATTTAATTCTTTAAAAGATAAGTACCCTGATAAGTTTGAAAAATTAATTGAGAGATTTGAGAGAGAGGCTAAGATTCTCAAGGAAATCGAGAATCCTAATATCCCTAAATTATTAGCTTTTGAGATCAAGGATAATTTGATTATACAAGATTACATTGATGGAGAAAATTTAGAAAAAGAATTATCCACTAAACCTCAAAAATTTTTCAATGAACAGGATATATGGGAGATTCTAAATGTAATTTTACAAATTCTTAATGACATTCACTCTCGTAAAATATATCATCGAGATATATATGCTAAAAATATAGTTAGAGAATATAAAACTCGTAAGCTATTTCTGATTGATTTTGGACTTGCTAAAGAAAATCTATCTAATAATTCTAATAATATCAATAGTCTTGGAGAAGACAATTATGGATTTTATGACTCTGATTATGATGAATGGAAAAAGGATTTATATGATTTAGGAGCTACTTGTTGTCATTTATTGAGCAATCAGAATCCTAACGATTATATAAGAAATGATATAAAGGACTGGTTTGGATGTTGGAAAAGCCAACTCGAAGAGCAAGATCAATATATTAACATTAGTCAAGGTCTGTTAACTATTCTCGAAAAACTGGTAAAAAGATTATATAGTTCAGCAGAACAAGCTTATGAGGAAGTTAAACAAAAACAAAAAATAGATAAAAACATCAACCTATGGAAATGTATAAAGACTATAAAGGTTGATTCTTTGGTTAGCCATTGGTCATATGATTGGAGGCAAAATTATAATACTTCAATAGCTATTACCCCTGATGATAAATATATAATTAGTGTAACCAATGATGGACAAATAAAGTTTTGGGATACTCAAACAGGAGAACTTTTTAAATCTGTAGAGGTTGTCAACACCGATGAAGACTTTTTATTGAAAATGGGTTTAAGTAATGATGGTAAATTTTTAGTGACTACATCAACCATAACAACAGCCTTGAAAGTCTGGAAATTATCATATTTATTAAATTCACATGATTATAAACCTGCAACTTTTAATCAAGAAATACGTAAGAAAGGTTCTGGAGGTATCTTAGCTTTTTCTTTTAGTAATGATAGTAACAGTGTGGCAACTGGTCATGATAATCATAAAATTTATATATGGTTACTAAAAGATACACAAGGTGTTGTGCAAGGAAAAACCTTAGAGCCTGTTCCAAAACCTGATAATTATTATGATGACGATGATTACGATAATGAAGTTAGTATACGCTTTAAGTGTCTAGCTTTTAATCCCAAACAAGAATCTCAACTAGCTGTTGGTTTTTGGCACTTTCACGGTATGGATGAAAGATCATTCTCAAATAATATAGTCATTTTGGATAAATACACAGGAGAAATCATTACACGCCTACCAGGCCATCTAGAGTTTACATATTCACTTTGTTTCAGTTCAGACGGTAAATTTCTAGTGAGTTCTGGTTATGATCAGAAAATAAAAATATGGGATATAGAAAAATCTCAAGAATTATTTTCTTTAACAGGACACTATGAATTAGCCTATGTAGTTTGTAGCCCTACTGAGCAAATTATAGCTAGTGGTGGTCAAGATAGCATTATCAATATATATGATTTAGAGAATGGTAATAAGCTTCAATCTCTTCATGAACATTCAGATCCTATAGTCTCTCTGATTTTTAGTTTAGATGGTAAGTTATTAATTAGTCGTAGTCGTAGTAAGGAAAGTGATTACGGTGAAATCAGAATTTGGCAAAAAGAATAGATCAAATCATTCTTCCATGTAAATGTTGGGTTTCGTTCCTCAACCCAACCTACATAATTTGATTTTTTTGAGCTTAACCGATAAGTATTGGGTTAAATAAAGCAACTTACGTTATAATTAATAAATATCAACAATTATTCCTCACCAATAACCACAACCATGAACAGGGAATTAGTAAAAAAATTAGTTGAAATTATTCATTGTTTATCCCCAGAAGAGAAACAATTATTAGAAACCGAATTACAAATTAAACCTGATTGGAATATTCTCAAAAAAAGCATACTTCAAAGAGGAGAAATACTGAATCAAAGACTTAACAATCAATCTTTACAAGATACAATTACTAATATTATCTCAGAAATGAGATAAAATCCCCGACTTCTGAAATCAATTTTTCTTTCTTATTCTCTTCTTCCTTCGTGTCCTTCGTGTCTTCGTGGTTCAATAAAATAAGATCCCCGACTTCTTCTTTAAACCTGTCAATAAATTGTAAATTAATCTAAAAACTCAGGGATCTGGATATTGTGGTAAAATCAAATAACAAAACAACACACCAAACATGGCAACAAAAATCCCCGTTACAGTCATCACAGGCTTTTTAGGAAGCGGTAAAACCAGCCTCATCCGTCACCTACTCCAAAACAACGAAGGACGACGCATAGCAGTATTAGTTAACGAATTTGGCGAACTTGGAATAGATGGAGAATTATTAAAATCCTGCCAAATTTGCCCCGAAGATGAAATACAAGAAAATCCAGAAACCCAAAATAATAACAATATATTTGAACTCACAAATGGCTGTTTATGCTGCACTGTGCAAGAGGAATTTTACCCCACAATGCAGGAGTTAATTAAACGCCGTGATAGTATTGATTGTATTGTAATTGAAACCTCTGGTTTAGCATTACCAAAACCCTTAGTTAAAGCCTTTCGTTGGCAAGAAATCCGCAATGCTGCTACAGTAGATGCAGTAATTACAGTGGTAGATTGTGCTGCGGTTGCTGCGGGAACATTTGCTAGTGATTTAGAAGCGATCGCTGCCCAAAGACAAGAAGATGATAGTCTAGAACATGAAACACCATTACAAGAATTGTTTGAAGATCAACTTGCTTGTGCAGATTTAGTGATTTTGAATAAAACCGACTTAGTTGATGATCAGCAAAAATCCCAAGTTGTAGAATTAGTCAAAAACGAATTACCTAGAGAAGTGAAAATAGTTTCTAGTGATTATGGTAAACTTGACCCATCTATATTATTAGGATTTGAATCCGCAGTTGAAGATAATTTAGATGATCGTCCTAGTCATCACGACACCGAAGAAGATCATGATCACGATGATGAAATAAATTCAACTCACGTCATTTTAAATCGTACCTTTGACCCGGAAAAACTGCAAGAAACATTAAAGAAACTGGCAGAACAACAAGAAATTTACAGAATTAAAGGTTTTGTCGCAGTTGCTAATAAACCCATGCGGTTAGTGATGCAAGGTGTAGGAACAAGATTTGAAAAATTTTATGATCGTCCTTGGAAACCAGAAGAAGCAAAACAAACCCGTTTAGTTTTTATCGGTCGTGATTTACAATCATCAGAAATAGAATCTCAATTAGTAGCTTTGTAAGATATAGAAGGAGTCAGGAGTCAGGAGTCAGGAAATCAAGGAGTCTGTAGGTTTTTAATCACCCATTCCCAATTCCCAATTCCCAATTCCCAATTCCCAATTCCCAATTCCCAATTCCCAATTCCCAATTCCCTAATATATGAATATCACCGATTTATTCAATATCGCCAATTTGTTTGTTTTACCCTTTTGGGCGTTAATGATTTTATTACCTAACTGGAAAGTCACCCGCAAGGTAATGGAATCATTTATTCCTTTTGTGGTTTTAGCTGCTGCTTATGTGTATTTATTTGTCAGCAGTATTACCCCAGAAAATGCCGCTGCTTTATCAAATCCTCAGTTAGCAGATATTGCGAGATTTTTTGCAGATGAAAAAGCTGCTGCTACAGGTTGGATTCATTTTCTGGTGATGGATTTATTTGTCGGAAGATGGATTTATTGGGAAGGTCAAAAAACCGGAGTTTGGACAATTCACTCTTTAGCTTTGTGTTTATTTGCAGGTCCAATGGGTGTACTTTCTCATATTTTCACAGCTTGGATTTTTAAAGCATTTTCTAAAGGTGAAAGTGTGACAGTAGAAGAAAAAGCTGCTGTTAATTAGATGCAAAATTGAGAATTGATAAAAATGTAGGGGTTTAGCAATGCTAAACCCCTACAATATCTACCATGATATTTAATTCTACTATGCAGCGTGCGCTGTTTGGTAATTAGCATCTAACCAACAACGTGGTAATTTTTCCCCTGATGGAAAAACCAAATCTTCCTTTTGATAGGTGTCTGTTTCCTGTTCTTCTTGTCCTTCTTGATCTTTAGCGTGTACAATCTCACTATTAGGATCAATTAATTCTTGAAAATCAACAATTTTGACTAAATCCCGACTATTTTTGATTTGTAAAAACATACCAAAAATCCTCCTTTAATTATGTTATTTAGTATTGAAGGATGTGTGAATTTACAACCGATAATAACGTCAATTAACAGGTAAATCAAGTCAATTTTACTTCTGACTCCTGTACGGGCGAAGTAGGGGCGAAGTAGGGGCGAAGTAGGGGCGAAGCATTCGGAAAATAACCTGTGATAAAAATTGATAATTTATCGGCCGAATGCTTCGCCCTTACAGGAAAATAACCTGTGATAAAAATTGATAATTTATCGGCCGAATGCTTCGCCCTTACAGGAAAATAACCTGTGATAAAAATTGATAATTTATCGGCCGAATGCTTCGCCATTAAGACTCCTGACTCCTGACTCCTGAATAACTTAAACTTCCCGTTGATATTTTTCCAATATATCAACCAAGCTTACTTGACATTGCAGCGGCAATAAATCAATCAAAGGTAGTTCTTTTCTCCCACCACCAATTTTCACAGGGATGGATGCTAATAATTGTAAAACTCTGTCTTCATTGACATTTCTATCAACAATTAAAGGATATAATTTTTCAGCAACGACGGTATGAAGTTTGGCATCAGATAGGTAAAGATGCCATTTAGCAATATCTATATAGACATTTTCGCCTATTTCTGCTGCTAGGGCTTCTAGTATTTCTGTGGTAGGAGTTGTAGCCATAAAATAACCTCATTACAAAACAAGGGCGCAGATTTTTAGTTGATTTCAGCTTATTTCATATTATGGCGCAATTAGCTAGACTGTATCTACTACCATCGGTGACAACGCCCCAGCATTAGCAGTCAGTCTTCAGGTTGATGAGGGTGGAGTTTCTGAGTAATTAGCGATCGCACTAATATAAATGAAATGCAGCAATATTACCCCTACCCAACCTAGAGTTAATGGTGTCAACCATTCCCAGGATGTAGATTTCAAGATGTGGAAAAACCACAACCCAGAATTAACAGTAGCAGCAACAGCTACATGAAAAGCAAAATTCATCCGATCATCTAACTTACGGAACTCTGGATCTTTACGATCTGGTTTGCGTGGCCAACGAGGAGGCATAAATAATTAATATTTGTGAATTTGTGAATTTGTTACAGATGTTAACACATTCTCGTTATTATTGGTGACTGGTGATTGGGTACTGGTGACTGGTGACTGGTGACTGGGTAATCTATGTTATTTTTCCCAATTAGCAATTAGCAATTAGCAATTACCCAATCTAAAATTTAAAATCCAAAATCTAAAATTGCTGATAATTTCCAGATTTTCCACCTGTCTTACTGACTAAACTAATAGATTCAATTTGAATCGACTTTTCCAGAGCTTTAGCCATATCATATAAGGTAAGAGCAGCAACAGAAACCGCTGTTAAAGCTTCCATTTCTACACCTGTTTCCGCCTTGGTTTTGACTGTGGCATAAATTTGATAACCGGGTAGTTGTGCATCTGGTGTGATATCAACAGTAATCTTTTGCAAAGGTAAGGGATGACAAAGGGGAATTAAATTAGCTGTTTGTTTAGCAGCCATAATACCCGCTAACCTAGCAGTTGCCACAACATCCCCTTTAGGAGTATTCCCCGCTTCAATAGCTGCTAACGTTTCTGGGAGCATTCGCACTTTAGCAGTAGCCACAGCTTCCCGCACAGTGGCAACTTTCCCAGACACATCAACCATTTGCGCCTCTCCCTGGGGGGTGAGATGAGAAAGTTGAGAAATATTTTGAGAATTATGGGAAGAATTTGAAAAAACCTCTTGCGTCATTTGAGAAGTATGTGTTATTATAAAACTCGTTGGTTAAGGGCGTGTAGCTCAGTGGACTAGAGCACGTGGCTACGGACCACGGTGTCGGGGGTTCGAATCCCTCCTCGCCCGTTAAATAACAATCATCGCACAAACTCGGTAAGTGGGTTTGTGCAATTTTTTTAGGTGACTAGTGATTGGTGACTGGGGAATAGGTTTCAATAATGGACAATTAACAATGAACAATTGACAATTACTTCTCCGTTCAAGGAAGAGGATTGAGAAAGCGGAATTTTGGCTTTTTCCCCATGAAAGAGGAGGTTTTAAACCGTATGGCTAACGCCACGCTACGCTATCGGCTGACGCTCACGGCGGAAGCCTTGAATGAAACAATTATCAATTGTCAATTATCAATTATCAATTGATAACTACACCCTGCTTTTTAAAGCATAGGCATCTTCACCACGGCCAAGGGCAAAGCGGAAAGATTTGGTAACACTTTTACTCGACTGTGTAATAAAAATCAGCACAGCCAGTAAAGTTAAGCCCATAGCAAAACCAAACATACTGCGATAGCCGATTTGTTGGGCAATAGAACCTACAACTGGACCGGCTATAGCTAGTCCTACATCAAATCCCATTAAAGACACGCCAAAAATTCGCCCTCTTTCATGGGGTAAGGCTCTATCTGTCATCATTGCAGAAATCATGGGAATAGCAGTTCCAGAAGCCGCACCTTCAACAACTGCACCTATTAAAAATGTTAAGGCGCTGTTTGCTTGCCAAATAAATAACAGTGCCATAGTAAAAGAAATCAAACTCAAAGTAACAAATAAACCGCGTCCATATTTGTCAGAAGCCCGCCCTGCAAATAATCTGACACTAAAACTGGATATGGCAGCGGCGGTAAAAAACAACCCTGCATTTAAATCTACTCCTGTTGATTTCATGTACAAGGCAATAAAGGTATGTATCGTCCCTAACGATAAACCAATCAGTAACAAAACTATAGCAGGTACACGGACGCGGGGACTGGTGATTAATTGCCAAAATTTATCTTCTGTAAAGTCTTTAGGTTTTTCAATCACAGGTGGATTAACAACGGGTAAAAGACAGAGTAAACCCAAAAAACCTAAAGTTGTAGATGCGATAAATAAAGGTGTGTAGCCTACTGTGGCTTGTAAATATCCCCCTAAAGCTGGACCTAGTGCCATACCGATGGGATTAACTAAACTCATATAACCAATGATTTCGCCCCGACGGTGTTCTGGTGCTAAGTCTCCCACTAAGGCAATAAAACCAGTACCAAAGGCAGCAATACTGATACCATGAAAGGCGCGAATTACCATTAATAAGGGTAGTGATTTTACTACTAAATACCCCAAAGGTGCGATCGCTGCTACTGCCAACCCAATCAGTAACACAATTTTTCTACCCTGACGGTCTGCTAAAATCCCCAATTGGGGACGAAATACCAACATCCCGATGGCAAAACAGCCCATGACAATGCCAATTTGTTGTTTTGTTGCCCCTAGAGATTCTATATATAAAGGTAATGTTGGCAACAAAGAAGCTAAAGCCGACCAGAATAATAAACCTGCTGCAAATAATATTAGTAGGTTGCGCCGCAAATTAGCGTCAATAGTCTCAAAATTTTTCACGGCAGATGCAATGTAATATTTAGTAATTTTATATTTCTATTGTTACGTTACTTAACATTTTTTGCCACTACTTCCCGCACTCGATATATTGGCCTTCCCTGAGATTCGTGGTAAGTACGCATTAATAATTCTGCTAACAAACCAAAGCAGAATAACTGTACACCAGTAACTAACAATAAAACCGCTAAAATTAATAAAGGACGATTACCAATATCTGCACCAAAAGCCAGTTTCAGGAAAGTTAAATAAATTCCTAGTCCGCCACCTGTAACCATTGACAACAAGCCAAACAACCCAAAAACGTGCATAGGACGGGTGAGGAATTTTTTCATAAAAAGAATTGTTAATAAATCCATCAACACCCGAAAAGTCCGAGAAATGCCATATTTACTTTTACCAAAGCGTCGCGCATGATGACGCACAGGCATTTCGGTGATTCTTGCCCCTTCGATATAAGCTAAAGCTGGTAAAAATCGGTGTAGTTCTCCGTAAAGGTTCATATCTGCAACTAATTCTGCACGATAGGCTTTGAGAGAACAACCATAGTCGTGAATATAGACGCTAGTGGTACGACGAATTAACCAATTAGCAATTTTTGAAGGAAGTAACCGATTTATTGCCCCATCTTGACGATTTTTGCGCCAACCACTCACCAAATCATAACCCTCATCTAATTTTGCTAATAACATGGGGATATCAGCCGGATCATTTTGTAAATCAGCATCTAAGGTAATAATTGCTTTACCCGTAGCATAATTAAAACCCGCAGACATAGCCGCAGTTTGACCGTAATTACGCCGCAAAATCACCGCTTTTAAATCAGTGCGAATTTGTGCTTGTTCCTTGAGAAATTCTGGTGAACCATCCGTAGAACCATCATCTACACAGATAATTTCATAACTTAACTCACTAGCTGTTAAAGTTGTAGAAATGGATTCTAGTAATAAAGGCAAACTTTCTACTTCATCCTTAATCGGTACAACTACGGATACATCAGGTAATTGGGGATGGGTGATAGGTGATGGGTGATGGGTGATGGGTAGTTGGTAATTGGTCATTGCTGATAGGCGATCGCTGATGGTTGATTTTAACAAAAAATTGGGTTTATCTCGTTCCCAGTCCAATCTTGCGTAAGTCCTATAAATAATTATCAATTGTCAATTATCAATTATCAATTGACTAACATAGCTTTTCACAACTCTACCAGCACCCCGTAATTGTTTATAGTATGACTGACTAACTTTATCTCCTTGTTCCGAAAGTTGATCAATTCCTATTCCATTGTGTCCTTGTTCTTTTCCTGAACTGTGAATATAATAACCATCACCTAAATATAAACCTACATGAGTTGCTTTTTGCGGAGTTCCAAAAAAGATTAAATCCCCTGGTTCGATATCATTAATATTAATCGGTTGGGTAAAAGCTTCTTGTTGATAAGCGTCTCTTGGCAACCACACACCCACAGATACAAAAGCAGCTTGCATTAAACCAGAACAATCATAATTGGGTCCTACTGTTCCACCCCACAAATAATAATTATTTTGCTGCATTGCTTGTTGAGTAAATTCAATTACCTCTGGGAGTAGTTTTTTAATTTCTGATTCAGTAAAAAATGCAGGTTCGTAGGGTGTGGTAGCAGGTTGTAATAATGACAAATCATTAACAGCAACCC
Organism: Sphaerospermopsis kisseleviana CS-549; assembly: GCF_028329225.1. NCBI lineage: Bacteria > Bacillati > Cyanobacteriota > Cyanophyceae > Nostocales > Aphanizomenonaceae > Sphaerospermopsis > Sphaerospermopsis kisseleviana. Next base: position 13,638 of record NZ_JAQMTI010000079.1, read on the forward strand.
ATCCCGGATAATCATCTTCGCATAAACAAACTTGAACTGCTGTATCTTGATGATTTGATGTAATGCGTAAATTGCGACCAGCAGCAGCTTGAGTTGCTAACCGGACGCATTCAGGAGCATCATATAAATTGAGGTCAGCTAGACATTGATATTCGTTTGTTGGGGAATGGGGAATTAGTAAATTTAAATTTAAAGACATATTTTTGTCAGAATCAGGACACCTTTCGGGAAGTCAAAAGTCAAAAGTCAGAATTTTGTGATCAGAATCAGGATTTAAAGGATTATATCATGTTTGGTTTTAAAAAGAGTATTCTATTTGTAGATTAGAGTAAGTGGATAAACCCAACATTCCGAGAATTTAATCAAATTTATGTAATTGGCCATTCAGGAATGATCTGATCAATTTCTGTCATAATCTTTAATGTTTCTGTTAAAGCAACTACTATTTTTTGATAATGCAGAATATCATCAAAGGATAAACTTATATTCGCTTTTTTGCGGTCTTTTAACCCACTTGTGATGACTACCTTTCTGTGACACTAATTCAAACCCGTAATTTTTTAAGATAGTTTCAACTTCATCTGCATTCATTCTGCGGATACGAGTCATGTTACTAAAACCTCTCGCATGACTGCTCCTGATTTTAATGTAATTGTGTCAGGTTCTAGATAAAGTGCGATCGCTTCACGAATATTTTCTAAAGCTTCTGCTTCTGTTTCACCTGCGGAAACACAACCAGGTAATTCTGGACACCAAACCGCCCAATCTCCGGTTTCAGGATCGGGTTCTAAAATAACACGCCATTTCATATTTTTTCCTACTGGGAATATTTAATCATAAAACAAATAGCGACTCCCTGCTGAATATCAAATACAGAAATTATGATAAAACTTGATCGTTAGCTCACCTCAAACAGAGAACGTGATAGTTTTTAACCGCATTTTACCATCAACATACCAGCGAAATTCTAGGTAATTTGTTAAAATAAAATTTGCCCCAATATGGGATTCTCGATATCGTTCTAATTGTTCTGTTTTTTCAATGTTTGCTAAATCTACACCTACATCTTTCGCTTCTACATAGCCTATTAATAAATCTCGTTTTCTGATGGTGAAATCAGGAATATCGGCTTTATTACCTTTTTCTTCTATGGTGGCTTCAATTTGTGCTGATGGTTGATCAAGTAAGCTTTTTAAAGCAGGGTAATGGGTGCGTTCACTACCACGTTGTAAGTTTTTTTTGTAGGGATTGTAAATAATTTTCAAAGTTCATTATAAAATTCATTATAAAATTCATTTTTTTGATTTTGATAGATGGATAATTTATTGTTGTTAGCGAATTTTAAGCGAAAAAAGGGCAAAGGTAAACTTGTAACCTTTACCCGGAATTTAGACTTTATTTTTTCACCTCTGTTAACCAAGTTTCTAAATCAGCTAAACTGGTAAAATCTAACAATGCTTCGCTCAAATCTTCTAGTACAGATAACGGTAAATCAAAAATTTCAGCACGTCTTTCTGCTGATAATTCTCCAAACCGCTTAGTCAAAAGTCGGATCACTAAATTAATTGTTGCTTGTTCTGCACCTTCTTCTCTTCCTTCTTCTTTTATGTCTCGATAAAGTCTAGTTTCTTTGAGGGTTATTCCTAACATAGCTTCAGCCTCGCTACGGGTTAAGTTTTCAAATTTGTACGAGATGATCGTGGTGATCATTTCTATTATGACTTGATTTGATGGTGTTGGTATTTCTTGTTTAGTTCTTGTTAACAAATACCTTGCTGCTGCTGGTGCTTGACTTTCTTCTAAGGTTGTCAGTACCATCAATCTTACCCATACAGGTAATTGCTGAATATCTCCCAATTCATCTAAATATATACGATGAACTTGTTCACCATTCAATAGTGTACGATGAGGGTAAATATCGCTTTGTTCTGTGTTACGAGATGGGTAAATTATTACTGCTTGCCAATCACTAAATCTATCACGGTTGCGATAGAAATATAATGCAGATTCAGCAAATACTCTTTCATAGAGTTTTTCATCTTTCTGAAATTGCACCTCGCAGAAATAAACAGCACCCGGATTTTCGGTTTCAGGTGGTAAAAATACACCATCAATTTCAAATTTCGGTTCTTTGACTGCTACAGAATCAAATCTATATTCGTCTGCATTTGCAGGTGGATTGTCTAAAAGCTGAAATAACAGCGATGGATATTGTTAAAAGAGTTTATAAAAAATGGAATCACGCCGCATGAATTATAATTTGTTGCACATAATAATTAGTATACAATTAATGTTAGAATAAATAAAGAAATTCACATTTTGATATTTTCAAGGAATTATTCGCAAATGGTTTTCTTCAATCACAACGAACAACTAGAAAATCTCGGTAATGAAATCTTAGAATCTACTTTTTCTAATTTTCCTAATTTAAACCGTGATCAAATTGCTTTAACTTGGGTTGTTTATGATCCTCCAATTCCTGTAAATACTGGTGGCGCTTTGACTCCTGACGCTTTTTGGGGTCATGGTGTGAGAGGTTTTAATTATCGTGGTGGAGAACGTATTTATCCTGCAAGTGTTGTCAAATTATTCTATTTAGTTGCTGTTCATGAATGGTTAGAAAAAGGCATGACTAACACCTCTAAGGAATTAGAACGGGCGTTAAGTGATATGATTATTGAATCCAGCAATGATGCTACCAGTTTAATAGTTGATATTCTCAGCGGTACTACTTCAGGACCAGAATTACCTATAGGACCTTTTGAAACTTGGAAATATCAACGCCAAATTATTAACCGTTATTATCAATCTTTGGGTTGGGAAGAAATGACAAATATTAATGTTTGTCAAAAAACTTGGGGTGATGGTCCTTTTGGTAGAGAAAGGGCGTTTTATGGGGAAATGTTTGAAAATAGAAATATGTTAACAACTAATGCCACTGCCAGGTTATTACATAGTATCGTGGGAGGGGTGGCGGTTTCCAGTGGGCGATCGCAACAAATGATGTCTTTACTCAAACGCAGTCTTAACCCTGATGAGTTACCCCAAGATGTGGAAGAAGACCAAGTTACAGGCTTTTTAGGCGGTGGTTTACCCCAAAATAGTCAAATCTGGTCAAAAGCCGGTTGGACAAGTTCTGTGCGCCATGATGCGGCTTATATTGAATTACCAGAACAGCGTCCTTATTTGTTAATAGTATTTACCGAAGGAAAAGCACAAGCTAAGAGTCGGGAAATTTTACCTTTTGTTTCAGGAAAAATTGCCGAAGCAGTTAGCAATTTATAAACATGAAATACATGGTGCGTTAAATGTTCTTAACGCACTCTAATAGATGAGTGATATTATCAGATGTTGTGTGTAAAAATATCGCTTTTAAATTTAATTTAAAATTTAATCCGTCGATAAATTTCTTTCATGGGAAGTTCTATATTTAAACTGTGCAGAAAAACTGACTGATCAATATGATCATTAGCTTTCAATTGCCAAAGATGGTTATTTTCTTCTTCCTGTTTATAATACTGCTCAATATAAGCTTCAGCTTGACTAACCAGTACATATTCACAAAAACTAGGAAGAGAACGATATTTTCTGAATTTATTCCCTCTATCATAACCTTCTGTTGAAGGTGAAAGAACTTCAATAATTAGGAGAGGATTGAGAATTTCATCCGTGCGATTATTATTAAACTCTGGTTCACCATTAATTACCATAACATCAGCATAGGTTCCATGATTAAAATTAGGAATCCAAACCCGCAAATCACCACCATAAAAACGAAAATCAGTATCTCTGAGCAAAAATCCCAAATAAATTAAAATATTACTAGCGATCGCACTATGAATTTCTGAACCTCCAGGCATAACAATAATCTCCCCATCGCGGTATTCGTGGCGTTCTTTAGCGATTTCCTCCATCTCTCTATACTCATTTGGAGTAAAGTGAGTTTTTGTGATCTCTGGGGTAATAATCGGCGGGTTGGTATTAGCAATAACCATCATCTCACCTCCTGAATAATTAGAACTGAAACCATTATAACTTACAGCATCAGTCAGAATTTTAGACTGCATGAATATCTACACAAGGTTCACCTTGACAATGATTAACTTCCACAGCAACATGAGCAAGAGAAGGAATATCTTTGAGGAGATTTTTATAATATTCCGGTGTTTGTGGATAATGGGTAACTAAAGAAATTGTAGCAGCTAAATGATGCTGACCCACATACCAAATATGCAAATCTGTAACCTTATTATCAGCATTTTCTTCTATAGCATTAACAATAGCTAATTTGATTTGTTTATCACCTGATCCATCTAATAAAATTAAACCCGTATCACGCACCAAACCATAAGACCATTTAGCAATTACCGCAGCACCCACAAATCCCATTGCTGCATCCATCCACACCCAACCCAAAAATTTACCAGCAAATAAAGCAATAATCGCAAACACAGAAGTTAGTGCATCTGCCAAAACATGAATATAAGCAGCACGCAAATTATGATCTTGATGTTCATGATGATGATGTTCATGATGTTCATAATGATGATGTTCATGATGTTCATGATGATGATGTTCATGATGTTCATGATGATGATTATCTTGCAATAAAAAAGCACTGGCGATATTCACAACCAAGCCAATAATAGCCACACCAATTGCTTCATTAAAGTGAATATTTTGCGGTTCAAAAAACCGCCCCAGTGATTCCATTCCCATCACAAAAGCGATCACTGCCAACGCTACAGCACTAGCGAAACCACCCAAAACACTAACCTTTCCTGTGCCAAAAGTATACTTGGGATTATTGGCATTATTGCGTGCATATTGATAAGCAAAAATCGTAATTCCAAAAGCTGCAACATGAGTGGCCATGTGCCAACCATCAGCAAGCAAAGCCATCGAACCAAAAAACGTTCCTGCGGCAATTTCCGCAACCATTGTTAATGCCGTCAGCAGCATCACAATTTTAGTATTTTTTTCTGCCTGATTTTGATCTACAGAAAAATCGTGAGAATGCTGCCATTGTTCAAGGGTATGAATATGCACGGATTTTTTACACTCCTTGTAATAGGGGACTGGTGACTGGTGACTGGTGACTGGGTAGTAATTGATAATTACCAATTACCAATTACCAATTACCAGCCACAACTAAAAGTTGCATGATTTTGGATTAATGTCCTGATTTTGAGTTTAAAAATCCCTCGCAAATTCTGTCAAGAACTTCAAGGCTTTCAAAATATAATTAGCGCAATCTCTGGGTGAAGTGTTGTAAAATTGAGGCCATGCTAAACCTTTATCTTCATCATAGCGATCGCCCCGTTCAGGATTTTTTTCTAACCACGCTAACCGCACTGCGTGACCAATTAACACATCTAATACTATATAATCTTGAATTTGTAAATTAGGGTTATTCGCAGCTATAGCTCCTAACTCCATCAACGCTTCCACATTTACTTGGCGATATTCTGGCGCTTCAATTTTATTGAGTAAATGTTCAATTCTCAAGGCAAAATTTCTTTCACCCGCAGTCATTTCCGAAATCATCACCTCACTTTCTAAACGATTCCGTCTTTCCAACTTATCGCCAATCACCAAACCTTTACAATGGTGCATTAACAACCAAACTTGTTTAAAAAAGTCCTTGGGAACTCGATTTATTGCCCCTTCCGCTTGACGAAATCTTCGCCAATTTTCTGGAGTCACGGCAATTTCATCTTCACTAATTACAGGTTGCACTACCCAAGCAATATCACTTTCTTTTTGCTTAATATGCAGTGATTCTTGTTGACGTAATAAACCACTCACCCCACTATAACTTGTTAAAACTTTTTCCAAACGCAGTTTCACTTCATAAGGTGAAAGCTGCATCAGGTGATCATAAGCTTCGTCTTGGGTCACACCTAATTCTTGAGCTAATTCGCTAGTAATTAACAGAATTAAATAACCAACCCTCAGTGTTAAAAGTCCTTTAAATAATTCTGGTTCTGTTTTGATTAACACACCTAAATAAATGAGAATTTCTTGAGTTAAAACCCTGTCTCTGATATCTTCCCGACAGAAATTATTAATTTTCTCGGCAATTTCATGATGTGATTTTGGTACAATTATTAATGAAGCTTCACTATAAGCCCTACCTACAGCAATTTGTTTACCTCTTACCAAAATACTTGTCACCGCATCCGATAAACCAATATCCACCATTTGCCGTAAACCAGCAGCACGACGCACCACCGCCCACAAACCTAAATAACCTGCTTTAGTGTAAACTTCATCCAATAAATCACCCACTGTCACACTATAACCATCTTCACCATAACCAGTATCAAAATCCAAACCCTTTAACCGATTTAAAGTTTGCAGTAATTCAATTTGTTCATAGATATTTTCTGAGGAACGTAAATAACTTAGTAACAAATCTAAGTTAGTTTCACATTCCATTTGAAATTCTTGAGTATGTCCCAACCGCCAATTTTTCTCAGGCTGAGAAACCAAGTAATAACAACGTAATCTCGCATTTTTAACTGGAGGACAGAATAATTCTATATCTGTAATAAAATCAATTCTTTGAATTGCCCCAGTCAACATTAATTGATTTAACTTGCCTAATTTTACCTGCACACCACCGCAAACACCATTTTTCAGTTCTTGCATTAATGCTAATAATGCATCTGAACCTGTTTCTAGCATCGTGCGAGTAATCATCAATGTCAAAATAGGACGACCTAAATCACTCCAATATTTTTGGATATAAGCCAATTCACCTCTAATTTGATCCAGCAGAAAATGATAATCTAGCGTTAAATAAAACTGCTGTGCATCTAAGAAAGCAGGTAAAAATACAACAGTTTGATTTTGAATTTTAAATATTCTGGAAGTTGTCAAACTCCGCAACCTTCGCACCGGACGACCTGTTAAACCTAATTGATCATTGCGCCCAATTTGCGTATAAATTTCTGATAATTCCCCAGCTTGTCTCACTTGAATGGGTTCTACTTGGTTGGGTGTTTGACTTTCAATGCCATATACTTCTAATTGTGCTTGCACTTCTTCATTTTCTGCCAATAAAGCAATTTGTATCATTGCTTCCCGTTTTTTACCCACGCACAAATGTCTACCCAAGGGATCAATATCACCTACTGCGATTAAACCTTCACTCAACATTTGCCCCAGAAAATACAAACTTTGCGCCCAAACTAAGGGGATATTTTCATTAGGTAATCTTGTTTGGGAATGGGGATTTAATTTCTCCGCTTCAATCTTTTCCTCTGGTACATAATACAATTCTGGTAATAACTGGAAACCATCTCTTTCTACCAGTAATGCTGCTAACAATTCTTGGTATTTTTGCACTTGTTCCTGGTCTTGACGAAAAATACCATCAAGCACTAAATAAGTGAAAAATAGCGGCCATTCACATTCAATATCCTCAAATTGTTTCAGTTCCCAAGGTTCATAATGTAACCGATGAGTATCTTCTAAAATTGTTTGATGTCCATCTCTGAGGAAGCGTTTACAGCCATATTTACCAGCTAATTTATTAATAATTTCCTTATATGTGCGTTCCCTCAGTTGTGCATCTTCAACAGCAAAAGCAGGATAGCTAATAATACTCAATAATGCAGCATCAACTTCTTTAGATGCAGACTCTCTTGGTAATAAAGATTCTAAAGTAATTCTCGCTCTAGAAATTTCATCTGGTAAAACATGAATTACTGATGCTTGACTACCATGCACACCAAATAAATTCAGTCCATTGATAGCTTCTAGTGCAGCTTTTGCCATTCCCAGAGAACTAGCATTTAATTCTGCCTTACCATGATTAATTTTATTACCTCGCTCCCAAATTCCATAATCTGGTGTGCGGTAAGCTCTACCAATGTAATAAACTAAATTTTGGACAAAGTTAACTTCATCCAAGGTAAAAATAATTGATAAACCTGCTGCTGTCATTTCTGCCAACATCAGCAAATATATAGATGTGGCATCTAGTTGTAAATGTCCCCATTCATCATCACCAACAACAATATCACCAGTAGCTGTGTTGTATTTGGCATGCAGTCCATCTAACAAAGATTGGGTATGTTTAAATTTTTCAACTTTATGCGCCTGTCGCATCATAGCGAAGAGCAAACCACGCATTAATTTAACAACACTATATTCAAGTTCGTAAGTACGTCCTTGATCATTATCTATTTTTCGGTATGCCAGCGCTAAACCCCAAACTGCCAAAATGCTATAAACATTGTCTCGCACCCAAGCATCAGTATAATCACCATGAGCGGTAATTGCGGTACTCGCAGGTAACAAACCCGTGATAGGATTTTGACGAGCGAGAATAATGGTTTTGATTTGTTGGTAGTAGTAGTCTAAGCGAGTTGGCAGTTCTGTGGGTGTTTTCATAAGTAGGTAGGCATTAAAAATTGTCGTTATGGCAAGGCAGGAGGCAGAAGGCAGGAGGCAGAAGGGAATAGGTTTTTAGCAATTTTACATTTTTGTACTTGCTTGTTTTTTTTGTACCGACTTACTTAGTTTGTCAGTAAAGTTATAAATCAATTATACTCTGTAACTGTGACGTAAATTTCTCTTCCCAAGCAATCAATTAACTGGCAAATCATGAGGGAATTACATATCATAACCAGTTGTTATTTATATATGATTTTTTGGGTAACTAAATTGTGCTTTCAGTAAGTATATCTAATAATTTCCACTGATAACATTATTTGCTAACTTGTTCAAATCTTCATGATATTTACCGCTATTTTTCCCAAATTTAAGCTTTTCTTTGGTATTATAAAGTAAAGAGAAAAAAATACTCAATCAAGGCAATGCAAACTACAAACAACTTAAAAAACATCTTTCTATTATAGAGATCAACTGCCTTGAAGACCAGAAAAATTTGTAACAGACAAGAGAGGATATGTTATGTGTTTACGTTACAATGAAAACCACTCTCCTTTGCTCAAAGTAGTTTACTCCCAAGTAAAAGTTAATGGCAAAACTGAATTAGTACCCCTAGAACTATATGCTTATGGTTCGCTTAAACGCGGTAAGTCTTAAATCAAAATCAAACAAGAGTATTCCAGTACCGATGATCATATATTTATTGCCCCAAGGTTATTTTTTCCAAGTGAATTAATTAATTTATGGATATAGAGTATGTTTTTTCCAAGTGCTAACCCCCCTGACATTTTCCGTTTGGGGGGTTTAAATTTGTTTGGGGGTGTAGGAGTGCAGGGGGAGAATAATAACCTATCCATCATCTTTTCCCCAATTACCAATAACCAATAACCAATTACCAATGACAAATTTACAGTTCCTAATGGATGCCGAAAACGATATCATATAAGGCATCACTTCAGACATCACAGACTGAACGCGCCATGAAAGTAGAAACTATTCGCACGACGTTAACGATCCCGAAAGAATTGTTAGAAGCGACTGATAAAGCTGTGTTAGAGGGGAAAGCCAAAAGTAGAAATGAGTTTGTGGTGCAAGCCTTGAAGCGAGAACTAGCAGCACAAAGGCGAGCCGAAATTGATGCCGCTTTAGCGGAAATGACCAGAGATCCAGATTATCAAGCAGAAGTTTTAAGAATGGAGGCGGAATTTGCTACGGCTCAATGGGAGGCGTTGCAGCTAGGGGAATCTCCACGATGAGAAGGGGTGAAGTGTACGATGCGCGTCTAGAAATGACTGAAGGTTCAGAACAAGGAGGAACTCGCCCCGTAATTATTGTCAGTCGTGACGTAATTAATTTATCTAGCCCAGTTGTTTTGGCAGTACCTTGCACGACTTATCAAACCGGCAAGCGGGTTTACCCCACTCAAGTTTTAATTTTAGCACCAGATGGCGGACTGAGGAAAGACTCGATCGCAATGGCAGATCAGGTGCGGGTATTATCTAAAACGCGCTTTTTGCGATTACGAGGTGTACTTTCTGACGCAGTAATGGCACATCTAGCACAGGCTTTATTAATCGCTTTGGATCTACCAGGGGAAGTAGATATAGCAGGTGACTGGTGACTGGTGACTGGTGACAGCAAGAAGGGAATAAATAGGGAGTGAAGAAGATTTTAGATTGGAGATAACAAAAACAATCCAAAATCCAAAATCCAAAATAAAAAAGTCCAGTCTCCTGTTGTCATAAAATATGTGGAGACACGAATTTAATCATGTCCCCACATAAAGCTTTGTATGTGTTTGTATGGGCTGTAAAATCAGCGACGTTTGGCAGTGCTGCGTTTAAGTTCACGGGTTTCGTCTTCTCGACGACGGCGATCGCGCCAATCTGCCAAGGTTAAATAGACTACACCACCTGTAACTCCCACTAGCAGCACTAGGGCAACTATAGCCAAAATACTCAGTAATGGACTTTCCACGATTCCTCTAGAGTCCGTTCCGTCCCCAGACTACCATAGAAATCGACCAAGTGAACACAACCAGAAGTGATACCCAACCTAGTGTCAAAATCATAGTTCTACTTTTCAAATAATTGCAAAAGGTTTCTAATGTTTATCATACCGGGAAAAGGCGGTAGATTGTTCATTGGTGTTTACAGAAGGCTGGCCAGGTTTATGGAACTCATGCAAGAAAGGTTAGAATCTGTCAAAGCAGGTGTTATTGGTAGTTTATCCGTTGGTTCTGCTTTCTTAGTTACGACTGTTGTTAATGGGTTGTTGCTAAAGCAGTATTTTCCTATACTGAATATTCATCAAGGTTCGTCAATTGATTTACAAATAATTAATTTACAAATTTCACAAATTTCACAAATTTCACAAATTTCACAAATTTCACAAATAATTAATTCACCAATTAATTTACAATTTATACTTAGTGCTGTAATTGCAGGTTTTTCTGGTTTTCTATTTGGTGTCACCTATCGCTATATCATCAGAGTAGATAAAAATAGTCACCTTAAATCTGGTGCGGTATTTGCTTTTGGTTTAGTACGCGGATTAACTCAAATAGAATTTGGTTGGAGTTTCAATAATGCAATTTTACCTTTTTTAATCTTAGCCGCAGAGAGTATTTTCTGGTTTGCCTTAGCAGTTACTCTTCTCGATCTTGCTATTTCTCTAACTTGGTTAAAACCATTTATAGGGAATAGGCAATAGTTAAGGAATTTCTCCCCAATCACCAATCACCAATCACCAATCACCAATCAAATTGATTATTTTACATCTGTCACCCGCCAGCTTAATTTGAGGTTAACCCAGAAATTCCAAATTGTTGCTACTGCGATCGCAATCAAGTTAGCAATATACTGATTAGGAATCAAGAAATTATAAACAACATTCAAAACCAAAACATTAATTACCAATCCTGCTAAACAAACCACATTAAATTTTAAAAACCTCTTAATGCGTTGTTTCCATCCTTTTTGCTGCATGGACACATCTGCAAATGTCCAAGCATCATTCCACAGGAAATTATTAAAAATGGCAATTTCACCAGCAATTATTTTACTGCGAGTTAAAGGTAAAGCCAAAGTAGAAGCATCACTGAGTAAATAAAGCACTGCCATATCTACAAACACCCCACTCAAACCCACTAAACCAAAGCGGATAAATTTGCCAATGGGGAAATCTATTTTGCAACTTATTTTACCTAACTTGTCAGTAGATACCCGTAAACGAATTAAATGTTGAATATACTCAACATATTGCTTCCACGTTACTTTACTTTCTCCTTCTGTTCTTTCGCGGAAGACATAACCCGCTTCAGCAATTTCTCTAACGTTACCTCTACCAATCACCTCCAAAAGAATTTTATACCCCACAGGATTCATCGTAGCACCAGCGATCGCACTTCGACGCACCATAAAATAACCACTCATCGGGTCAGTAACTCTACCCAATACCCCTGGTAAAATAATCAACCCTAAAACCTGCGCCCCACGGGATAAAAACCGCCTCACCACACTCCAACTACTGACACCACCACCCTCAACGTGACGACTAGCTAAAGCCAAATCCGCCCCTTGTTCTATTTTTTGTAATAGTTGTAATAATACTTCTGGCGGATGCTGCAAATCTCCATCAATCACACCCAAAACACGCCCTTTAGCGGCTTGCCAACCTCTAATTACCGCTGAAGAAAGTCCCTTTTCGTCTTGACGACGCATTACCCGCAACTGCGGATAATCAAGTATCAAAGATTGTGCTACCTGCCAAGTCAAATCCGGGCTGTCATCATCAACTACAATTAATTCATAATTATTAGGTATCGCTGCATCTAGTAAACTAGTGAGGATATTGATGATATTCTCGATATTATCACGCTCTTTGTAAGTAGGAATTACCAGAGATAGGAGAAGATCATTGTTTCTAGCTACAAAATCACTAGGTGGATGTTCCGCAATCTTTAATAAACCAGTAGGAACGTTTAATAGGGAATGAGAGGCATCGAAGTCCATAAATTAAAATTTAAAATATTTTAGTCTAAAAAATTAATTATTTTATTTATTTTATTTGTAAAAACTATAGGCATCCGGTTTGATATCTGAAATTATTTATTTAGGTAGATAAAAGGTACTCATGCACAATAAAACAGACGTTTGGAGGATGTTTAAAAAGTCTCACTTGGGTGATGAGAAATTACATCTACACAGCCAAAGCTACCTATACAGGTTTGAAACCCCTAATTTTTCCTTAGTTCACTGGTGAATTTTGTTTGTGTGGTAGCGATTTATATTCGCCTATAGCGTTAGCCCTCAACTTTTTAGAAAACCTCTTAAAAACCAATTTAACATATAGCCAAAGCATTAAAATAGTAAGTTAGCTTTTAATTCATTCCATTCATACATTAATAAAATTTTAAATAGCTGTGACTAATATAACATTGGATTCTATTCTTGAGCGTTCCTTACTAGGGTTTAATATATCACCATCTGAGGCAGTAGTTTTATTAAACCAAACTGACCAGGAATCTGTAAATACTATTCGGGAAACTGCTGACAAACTGCGACAAAAACAAGCTGGTGAGACTGTTACTTACGTAATCAACCGTAACATTAATTTTACTAACATTTGTGAACAGCACTGTAGTTTTTGTGCATTCAGAAGGGATGATGGTGATACGGATGCTTACTGGTTAGATTGGGCGCAGATTTTAGAAAAATCTACAGATGCAGTGCGTCGAGGGGCTAAAGAAATCTGTATGCAAGGGGGATTAAACCCACAAGCGCAAATTAACGGTAAATCCTTACCTTATTACATTAAATTGGTAGAAACCATTAAACAAGAGTTTCCCCAGCTACATTTACACGCCTTTTCGCCCCAGGAAATCCAGTTTATTGCTAGAGTTGACGGAATTTCCTATACTCATGTCATAGAAGCTTTACGTGATGCGGGTGTGGGTTCAATGCCAGGAACAGCAGCCGAGGTGTTAGATGATCAAGTGAGAAAAGTATTATGTCCTGAAAAGATAGATACTGCAACTTGGTTAGAAATTGTCAGTACAGCGCACAAATTAGGTGTACCAACTACGAGTACCATGTTATCGGGGCATATTGAAACACCGGAACAGCAAATAGGACATTTAGAAAAATTGCGATCGCTGCAACAAACAGCCTTAGAAAAAGGATACCCAGCCAAAATTACAGAATTTATTTTATTACCCTTTGTGGGTCAAGAAGCACCTAAATCCTTACGTCGTCGAGTAGGAAGAGATCAACCAGTATTAGCAGATGCGCTGTTACTAACTGCGGTAGCGCGGATATTCTTAGGAAACTGCATCCCTAACCATCAACCGAGTTGGGTGAAACTAGGGTTAGCTGGTGCAACAGAAGCCTTAACTTGGGGTTGTAACGATATTGGCGGTACTTTGATGGAAGAACACATTACCACAATGGCCGGGGCTATTGGTGGTACGTGCATGGAAGTAGAAACTCTGGAAAATGCGATCGCCTCCCTCAACAGACCTTATCAACAACGGAATACTTTATATGAGGTGATTGGTGATTAGGGATTGGTGATTGGGAAAAATAAAAAATATAAGTAATTACCCATTACCCAGTCACCAGTCACCAGTCACCAGTCACCAGTCCCCTATTCCCTGATACGATGGACTGTGATTTACGTATTTAATTAATGGATATGAAGCATTATTGGTCGCGTCTGCTGGCACTACTTTTAGTAGTCACCATCGGTTTAATGGGTTGTTCTGGCAGTCCAGACGGCTTAACCGGAGATTATCGTCAAGACACCTTGGCCGTAGTCAAAGTCTTAAAACAAGCCGTAGAATTATCACCAGATGATCCTAATAAAGCAGCAATACAAGCAGAAGCACGTCAAAAAATCAATGACTTTTCTGCACGTTATCAAAGATCCAATGCCGTTTCTGGCTTGAGTTCCTTTACAACCATGAGAACCGCCCTGAACGCTTTAGCTGGACATTACAGTTCCTACCCTAACCGTCCCATACCTGAAAAGCTGAAAAATCGCCTAGAAAAAGAATTTGCTCGTGTTGAAGCAGTCGTTAACCGTGGTGGTTAATTATTAGGCAAAAGTTGATAATTTGCAAATATTCTTAATAGCAGGCTTGGCCTGCTTTTTATGCAAAAATTTCTCTAGATTCATGAATATTTCTCCTATACGGGCGAAGCATTCAGGCGATAAATTATCAATTTTGATCACAGGTTATTGTCCTGTAAGAGCGTTTGCGAAGCGTGCTGGAAGCATCAGCATTCGGGTGATAAATTATCAATTGTGATCACAATTTTCCTGTAAGGGCGAAGCATTCGGGTGATAAATTATCAATTGTAATCACAATTTTCCTGTAAGGGCGAAGCATTCGGCCGATAAATTATCAATTTTGATCACAGGTTATTGTCCGAATGCTTCGCCCCTACGACTCCTTAAATAAATTTTTCCTGTTGTCATATATTAATTAAGAAATTTAGCAAAAGATAGATCAATTAAGGTTAATTAAGCAATATGTACAAAACTCTTTTCAACTTTCCCACACCAAGATTATTGCGTCGCAGTCTATTTGCTGTTTTCTTTAGCAGTAGTATGTTAATTCCTAACTTTAGCACTCAACCAGCAGCAGCACAAGTAATGGAGTTATGTCAATTATCACCAAAAGCAGTTAAACAAAAAGAAGAACTACGTTTATCAGCCATTAAAGGCAATAGAAATGCTCAAAGTCGTTATCAAAAAATCCTCAAAGAACACGCAGAAGAATTACAAAATTGTCGCCGTCAAAATTGGCCACAAACTCAAGCTATCTGGTTACGTTTGTATCCCTGTGACTCTCAGCCAGGAGCAATTGATCAGATAATGGATCATATAGTCAATAGTGGCTATAACCAAGTTTATTTAGAAGCATTTTATGATGGTCAAGTATTGTTACCAGCAGCAGCTAATCCCACAGTTTGGCCATCTGTTGTTCGTACTCCAGGAAAAGAAAAAGTTGATTTATTAGCTGAAGGAATTAAAAAAGGACAAGCAAGAGGATTAAAAGTTTATGCTTGGATGTTTACAATAAATTTTGGCTACACTTATGGTCAAATTGAGAGTAGAAAAGATGCGATCGCTCGTAATGGAAAAGGTCAAACTAGCATAGAAGTTGTAGATAACCGTTCCCAAGTATTTGTAGACCCCTATAACACCCAAGCAAAAACCGATTTTTACCGCATGGTACAAGAAATAATGCGTCGTCGTCCTGATGGCTTATTATTAGACTATGTACGCTATCCCCGACAAGCTGGAACTGATTCCATAGCTACAAAAGTTGGCGATTTATGGTTATTTACTCCGGCAATTCAAGAAGCTTTATTGCGTCGTGCCAAAAATAATAAAGGACTAGAATTAATTCGCCGGTTTTTAAGTAAAGGATACATCACAGCAGGAGATATAGGACAAGTTGATCAACTTTATCCCCAAGAAGATGAACCAATGTGGCAAGGTCGTATTCCTCCAGTTGCAGAAAAATCATTACTCACAGCAAACGATAAACAACCAATTTTACAAACAGATTTATGGCTTTTGGCAATTGCTCACGCCATGCAAGGTATATTAGATTTTGTTGCCCTAGCTAGTTATCCAGCCACACAAAATAATATTCCAGCGGGAGTAGTATTTTTCCCAGAAGGTAATCAAACAATAGGAAAAGGTTATGATTCCCGTTTACAACCTTGGGATAGATTTCCTAATACTTTAGAATGGCATCCTATGTCCTATGCGACTTGTGGAAATGCTAATTGTATTATGGACCAAGTGCAAAGAGTTTTAAGTATGGCACAACCAGGTACAAAAGTTATTCCTGCTTTAGCTGGTAAATGGGGAGAACCAATAACTGGCCGTCCACCTTTAGAACAACAAATGGCAGCTTTAAGGAGATTTGCACCTCAAATTAATGCAGTTAGTCATTTCGCCTATTCTTGGCAACATCCAGAACTTGATGGACAGCGGAAATTCTGCAAATCTCAGTGATATTGCGTCTATTTGAATAGGAATTAATCATATAGCCCAAATATTGGTTTTCGTGTAGTCTGTGGGGTTGGGGGGATTCTTCAGTAACCCTTTATACTTTTCTCCTTTTTTGCTTTGCACTTTTTCTTTTTTACTCTTTTCAGCGGATCGTTAAAATTTTTTTTGGAAAATAGAGTCTGTATAATTGACCAAGTGCTTTCTTGGTCCTTAGAGAATGTTTTAAAATTGGTATACCGTCATTTTCATCACATTGCTACCCCTTCACCTTTTGTAAAATAGTAGTAAAGATATTTGATACACTATAAGACACTTTTCAAACAAACTCTTATAATTAGGGCTTGCTGAATAAACTCAAAACCTTGATAAATCAAGGGTTTCAGGTGGAAAATCAGGAAATCAGTGCAGGATTTTTCAGGGGTATACTCCTAAAAGCGTGCATTTTCCGGGTGAAATTTCAAAGAATTGGTTA
>NZ_JAQMTI010000006.1:0-20917 GCF_028329225.1 Sphaerospermopsis kisseleviana CS-549
CCAGTCCCCAGTCCCCAGTCCCCAGTCACCAATCACCTTGTACAAACATGAGTAGGATCATCTGCTCTTTCAGCAAATTCTAAACCATTTGCTAAACGCCAAGCAAATATTTTTGGTAATCCTTTTTCAATAATTGCTGCACAGGTTTTTTGATAATCATAAGCAACTTCTCTTAATGTTACCTCTTGAGTTTCTTGATCATAAATGACATAAGTTGCATTCGGTCTACCATGTCGCGGTTCTCCTACTGAACCAACATTAATAATTCTCTTTATAGGAGATGTAAAACTAATTTTTTGTGATTTTTTATGACTATCTATATCAACCCGTACCTGTAAATTACCCGCATCTAAAGTTCTCACATAAGGGACATGAGTATGTCCACAAAACAGCACATCTGCACCTGTAGAAATAACCCTTTCTAAAGCGACAAAAGCATCAAGTTCTGGTAATAAATATTCATGATTACTATGAGGACTACCATGAACAAAAGCTAAATTTCCCCATTGCATACTGTAAGGTAAATTGGCTAAAAATTCGCGGTTTTCTGGGGTAATTTCTTTATTCGTCCATTCATGAGCTTGGATTCCTCTTTTTTCTGCTAATAATGAAGGATAACTACAATCACAAGCATTCAAACCTTCGACTATATCTTCATCCCAACAACCAATACAGGTCGGAATATCTAAAGAGCGAATTTTGTTAACAACTTCATTGGGATAGGGTCCATATCCCACTAAATCACCTACACAAAATATTTTTTCTGCTTTTTGTTGGTCGATATCTAATAATACAGCATTTAAGGCTTCATTATTACCATGAATACATGACATGACTGCTATTTTCATACTGCTTGACCTTCTAATAAAATTTGTTTGACTTGTTGTTGATATTGGGAAATTAAATAATCAGATAAACAGCAATCTGATAATGTTGATTTTAATGCTGGTTCATCTAAATTTGTACCTGATATTTCTAAGCCACTAAAACGCTGTGGTCTACCTTCTAAATATCTGGGTAAATCTAATTCTAAAAACTCTGTTTGGGGAACACCAGCGACAAAATCACAATATATATAACGTCCATCATTGACATCAAAAATACCCTTAGCGCGGACAACTTCACCATAAGCACCATGAGTTATTTCATACCAAAAATCTTCTAAACTATTTTCATCAATAACTTGACCGGTTGTACACACGCGCCAAATATTTTCTATGTGGATTATTTCCACAGGTGCGCCATAGAAAATTTCTTCAGTCCATGTATGATATTCTGAGTTTTGATCATTGGGTGGTAAAATAGCGACTGCACGATAATTGAGATTATCTAATATTTGGGATATTGTTGATAATTCTAGATAAGAACCTAATTCTATATAAATATGATTCGCTTCTGGGATGTGATGAATAAATTCAATTTCTTGATTATCCCCAAAAACTTTAATTCCTGGAAATTCAGATGCTATACAACTATGATCAATTAATACGTTTCCTGTTCCTGGACTGAAATAAATTAATTTCTCAAATTTTTCAGAAGGTTTGATTTCTCTGATTTGTTGACGAATCCAGGTAGTTTTTCCAGTTCCAGATAATCCAGCTACAACGGTAATGCTTGGTATATTCATGAGCAATTAGAATTAGAATTAGAATTATAATTAGAATGATAATTAAAATTATGTTTGAGGAAACAGAATTTCTACAGCATTAAAGAAACAACTTCTTGCACCAGTATGACAGGCAATATCGCCAATTTGCTCAATTTTGATGAGAATTGTATCACCATCACAGTCATAAAAAAGCTCTTTTACCTTTTGAATATGTCCAGATGTTGCCCCTTTATGCCATAATTCAGAACGGGAACGACTCCAATAATGAGCTTCACCTGTGGCTAAGGTTTTTTGAATTGATTCGGCGTTCATCCAAGCCATCATTAATATAGTACCATCACGGTAATCTTGAGCGATCGCAGGAATTAAACCTTGGGAGTTAAATTTTAAGTTTCTAATCATTTCAGATGGGAGAATCATATCTAATAAATCATGAATAAATAAATTAATTACTTAATTACAGCAGGAGTCAGGAGTCAGGAGTCAGGAATGAATATAAAAGAACTTGTTTTATATTCTCTATTTTCTTCACTGTCACCTGTCACCTGTCACCTGTCACCTGTCACCTGTCACCTAACTTTAGTGAAAATTAGCATTGTGTCGAATTAAATTCATAAACTCTTCACGGGTGCGTGCATCTTCTGAAAATACACCACGCATTGCACTGGTGACAGTCCAAGAACCGGGTTTTTGCACACCACGCATTACCATACACATATGAGTTGCTTCTATCACTACTGCAACTCCTTTGGGTTTGAGTAAACCTTGCAGTGCGTCAGCTATTTGTAAAGTCAGACGTTCTTGAACTTGCAAACGTCTTGCATACATTTCACAAATACGGGCAATTTTTGATAAACCAATGACTTTACCATTAGGAATGTAAGCAACATGAGCGCGGCCAATGACTGGTAAAATGTGATGTTCACAAGAACTGAAAATGTCAATATCTCGCACTAATACCATTTCATCCGCACTTTCTGTAAACACTGCTCCGTTTAACAGTTCATCTAAGGATTCATGATATCCTTTGGTAAGAAATTGTAAGGCTTTGACGACTCTTTTAGGAGTATCTTTCAACCCTTCCCGGTCAGGATTTTCTCCTAGTCCAATCAGCAATGTTCTGACAGCTTGCATCATTTCTGCTTCTGTAACTTTGGGTTGTTGCTGAGTGGATAAAGATGACACAACTTGATCAGCAGAATTGAGAACGGGACTAATTGATAAAGTCATTGTTTGCTTTGGATTTGATAAATTATTTGTTGGTTAATAGAGTGATAAGATCCCCGACTTCTTTTATTGTCGTGTTAATAAATTGTGAATTGATCACAGAAGTGTGGGATCTGGGTATCATCCTTAGAAATCACTATTAACTGTTTTGGGCAATTTTTTAACACTTATTTATCATAGCAGACAATTGTTAAGTTTTGTATAAATTTCAGTTTTATCCAATTTTCTGCCAATGAAAACTACCTGATTTTTAGGCGCTGTTTTCCAGTCATCAGCATTTAAACTGTAACGAGGTCCACTGAGTTGAAAAATATGGCGCAACTCACTATCACTAAACCATAAAATGCCCTTAGCTCTAAATACATCCTGTGGCATTTTTTCAACTAGGAAGTTCTCAAATTTATTGACATCAAATGGTTTATCTGCTTGAAAGGAGATTGACACAAAACCATCATTTTCTAAATGGTGGGAGTGATGATGATGTTCATGGTGTTCATGGTCATGGTGGTGATGTTCATGATGATGGTCATGATCATGGTGGTGATGTTCGTGAGTATCTTCTACATCATCGGTAATATACTCATCTTTTGGTGTTAAGCCTACACCTAAAATTAATGGTAGAGGAACTTTACCAAATTGAGTATGTAAAATTCTCGCACCTTGCTTGACATCATGGATAAAATCTTCTATTTCTCGCAGTTTATGCAAGTCCACCAAGTCTGTTTTATTCAGCAGAACAATATCACCATAGGTAATTTGTTGTAATGCTGCTTCACTTTCAAAATGTCGTTGATCAAATGTCTCTGCATCTACGACGGTAATAATTGAATCTAGATTAGTTAAATCTCTGAGTTCTGTTCCTAAAAAAGTTAAAATTATGGGTAAAGGATCTGCTACTCCAGTAGTTTCAATTACCAAATAATCAATGCGTTCTTCTCGTTCTAAAACTCTATACACTGCATCAACTAAACCATCATTAATGGTGCAGCATATACAACCATTGCTGAGTTCTACCATATCTTGGTCTACAGAAACTAGCAATTGGCTATCAATATTAATATCACCAAATTCATTGACGAGAACTGCCACTTTTAAATCTTGTTTATTCTGGAGAATTTGATTTAAAAGAGTAGTTTTCCCACTACCTAAAAATCCTGTAATGATAGTGACAGGCATTCCTGTTTTGGGAATAGCTGGAATTGTATTTACAGTTGATTCTGTTACAGTATTCATATTTAAACCTTGTGAATTGAAAATGTTGATGTTTGAAATTAATCAAAAAAATTAACCGTCTGTCAAATTTAAGCTGTTTTGTAAATACTTGACAAGTTCAGCTAAATTCAAAACCCCTAAATCTCCCGATTTTCTACTTCTGACACTCAAAGTTTTGTTTTCTACTTCCTTCTTGCCAACTACAGCAACAACAGGAATTTTTTCTAGTTCTGCTGTGCGAATCTGTTTACCTAAACGCTCCCCACTTCTATCTAATTCTACTCTAAATCCGCTTTTTTGTAAATCATTTGCTACGGATGTTGCATATTCTCGACAATCATCACTTACAGGTAAAAGCCGCAGTTGTACAGGTGCTAACCATAGGGGAAAATCACCTGCGTAATTCTCGATTAAAATGCCAAAAAAGCGTTCTAAAGAACCAAAAATAGCCCGATGAATCATGATAGGTTGTTGACGACTACCATCGGATGCTATATATTCCATCTCGAATCTTTGGGGTAAATTAAAATCTACCTGAATTGTGGAACATTGCCATAAACGACCGATCGCATCCTTAATTTTAATGTCTATCTTTGGTCCATAAAAAGCTCCGCCTCCTTCGTCTATACTATAATTCCAACCTTTAGCATTTAAAGCTTGTTCTAGTGCTGTGGTTGCTAATTCCCAAACGTCATCATTACCTACTGATTTATCTGGACGGGTGGAAAGATTAACTTCATATTTTTTAAAGCCAAAGTCTGATAAAATCTTCTCAGTGAGATTTAAAACTCCTAAAATTTCCTCGGCAATTTGTTCGGGTAAACAAAAAATATGAGCATCATCTTGAGTAAAGCCTCTCACTCGCATTAAACCATGTAATGCTCCAGAGCGTTCATAGCGGTATACTGTTCCTAATTCTGCCCATCTTAATGGTAATTCTCGATAGGAATGGAGTTGATGTTTGTAAGTTAGAACATGAAAAGGGCAATTCATGGGCTTAATTTGATAAGCCTGATTTTCCACATCCATCGAGTCAAACATATTCTCTTGATAGAAGTCAAAATGACCCGATGTTTTCCATAAATCGAGATTCGCTACATGAGGAGTATATAATAGTTGATAACCAGATTCTAGATGAGATTTGCGCCAATAATCTTCAATGATGTAGCGAATAATTGCACCTTTGGGATGCCAAAATACTAAGCCCCCTCCAGCTTCTTCTTGAATACTAAATAGATTAAGTTCTTGACCTAATTTTCGATGATCTCGACGCAGTGCTTCTTCTCTTTGTTGTAGGTAAGTTTCTAGTTCAACTTTTGTTGTCCAAGCTGTACCATAAATTCTTTGTAGTTGCTGTTTGGTTTCATCCCCTTGCCAATAAGCACCGGCAACATTTAGTAATTTAAAGGCATTAGCATCAATTTCTCCGGTAAAGTTAATGTGAGGTCCTGCACACAAGTCCCACCAACAATTATTAGTAGGTTTAATATCTGTGACAAACAATGAAGGTTCTGAGTTGGCAATTTCAGGAGTACCAATAAAGTAACGTGTGATAATTTCTGATGCGGGAATACGTTCTAAGATTTCTAATTTGTAGGGTTCATTTAATTCGGTAATTTCGGCGCGAATTTCTGCTCTTTCTACTTCTTCGCGGATAATAGGTAAATTAGCTTTTATTATCCGTCTCATCTCCACTTCAATTTTTGCCAAGTCATCGCTAGTGATGCTGACTGGACAATCAAAATCGTAGTAAAATCCTGTTTCTGTGACAGGTCCAATTGCTACCTTAGTTCCTGAAAATAGCTTTTGTACCGCCATTGCCATGATATGGGCGCTTGTATGGCGAATGCGTGTAAGTTTGTCGCTATCTTGCTCGTTTAAGCTGTCTTGGGACTGGGTTAATGAACTGACCATAGCAAAAAAATGAGAATCGTTATCAGTTTAGCGCAAAAAGGTCTGAATGTTACTAAGTTTGAAGTTTATTTTTTTGGAACAATACAGCAAGGAGGCAGGAGGCAGGAGGCAGGAGGCAGGAGGCAGAATTTTGGATGATATTGAATTTATTCCAATCTAAAATCCAAAATCTAAAATCCAAAATTGTATTAGCTGGCTTTAATTTCTGTAATACTAGGTGAAAAAGCTACACTAGGTTTAACTATTGCCGGAACGATTTTTTCACAGGCCATTCTTGCACCGGATAGGTTTCTAGCTGTGGGTCCTACTTGTAATGCTGCTAAACCACCCATGATAAATAATTCACAACCAGGCCAACGCAGATAAGTATCTAACACAGGTAAACCGTTGACTATTTGGATGGGATAGGTGGCTAAAATGTCCTGTAGTAAGGGTTCGGTGGTGACATCAAATTTAGTACCTGTGGCTAACCAGATATAATCAAAGTTGTAAATATTACCGTTATCACATTCTACTTGCCAGTTATTACTTAACCATTCTGCTTTGACTATTTGACAGTTTTCATCAATGATAATATTACCACGATGCTTCTCTTTACGAAGTTGGGTCGCTATTGCCGGAGTCATTGAACCACCGTTTCTAGCTTGTTGAATGAGTGTCCAGCGTTGTTGCCAATTTTGCTCAAAAAATCCTTTGAGATATTTGGGTCCTAACCAACCTGGTGCAGCGTCAAATAGTTTTTCTGATAATTGTCTTCGCAGCATTAAATGGACTTTTGCACCACGAGAAATAGCCCCTACAGCTAAATGTCCACTTGTCAAACCACCACCGACAATTAAAACTCTTTGACCTGCTAAACTATGATATTTCCGTAAATCTACAGTGTGAGAATGGCTGAGTCTATCTTGAGGATACTCTGTTTTAATTTGATTGACCCAATCAGGGATGTTAATTTTACCGCTACCGGTTGCTAACACTACCCTCCGTGCAGTTACGGTTTTTCCGTCTGACAGCCCTAATTGAAATTGAGGACGCAAATGATCTGAAAGGGGTTTAATGCTGGTTACAGCTAAAGGAATTACCTGATCCTGTAACTGTCGTTCGGCGATGATATCCTGGCAAAAATCCGCAAATAGTTGAGTGCCGGGTAAGTCGTAGGGGGGAAAGAGTTCCAGAGAACGAGATTCAGCAAATTTCCTTAAAGCAAAGGGGTTAGGGTGGGGATGATGCACTGCTGGCGATCGCAAATGGGGAATTTCCAAAGCTGCAAATTGCTGTTTCCAGCGACTCAACCATGAACCACTAGGATCAAATACAGCGAATTTACCTTTTATAGATTGGCGTTTTTGCAAGAGATGGGCAACTAAAGTCAGTGCATGAGGTCCAGCACCGATAATTGCTAAGTCAATTTTCATCATTAGTTATTAGTCATTGGTTGTTAGTCTAGGACTTACGCACGAGTTACGGAATAAACAAAACGAACCACAGAGGCACAGAGAACACAGAGAAAGAAGAGTTTGAGAGGTTTTTGCATAAGTCCAATTAACTGTCACCTGTCACCTGTCCCCAGTCCCCAATTACATCAACATCAAAGCCACTTCTTTGGCGAAGTAAGTTAAAATTAAATCTGCACCAGCCCGTTTCATGCTGGTTAAGGTTTCTAAAATTACTTTTTTCTCATCTATCCAACCATTAGCGGCTGCGGCTTTGATCATTGCGTACTCGCCGCTAACGTTGTATGCTGCTACTGGTAAGTTAGTATTGATTTTGACTTGATGGATAATATCTAGATAAGCTAGGGCAGGTTTTACCATGACGATATCTGCACCTTCAGCAATATCTAACTCCACTTCTTTTAAAGCTTCTTTAGCGTTAGCAGCATCCATTTGATAGGTTTTTTTATCGCCAAATTTCGGTGCGGAATCTAAAGCATCTCGGAATGGTCCATAATAGGCTGATGCGTATTTTGCCGAGTATGCCAAAATACCGACATTGATATAACCTTCTGCATCTAAAACTTGACGAATTGCCCCAACTCTACCATCCATCATGTCAGAAGGAGCGACAAAATCAGCGCCGGCTTGAGCTTGGGAAAGTGCCATTTTTGCCAACACTTCTACGGTGGGGTCATTCAAAATAACACCGTTTTCATCTACTAAACCATCATGACCGTGTGTGGTGAAGGGATCAAGGGCGACATCGGTAATAACGATGATGTCGGGAACGGCTTTTTTGATAGCTTTGACGGTTGTTTGTACTAAACCTTCTGGGTTGTAGCTTTCTGTCCCTGTGTCGTCTTTTTTGTCTTCTGGGATAACTGGAAAAAGAGCGATCGCACCAATTCCCAATTGTGACACTTCGGCAATTTCTTTTAACAGCAGATCCAAAGAATAACGATAACATCCCGGCATGGAAGGAATTTCTACTTTTTGTCCTTCCCCAGTCATCACAAACATGGGATAGATCAAGTCATCTACTGTGAGTGTGGTTTCTCTGACCATGTTCCGTAGGGTTTCGGTCCGTCGCAAACGACGAGGACGCTGAACCAAATTTAATGACTGATCAGTATTTGAATTTGCAGACAGCATACAACCTTAAAATTACTGCTTTTCTAAAATGATAATCATTATTATATAGCTTGCGGGGTGGTATGTGGGATATGGCAAAGCCGGAAAGAATAGTTTAGTTATCAGTTGTAAATTGACTATTAATATCTCTTGAGTGATGCAGTATCCGAACTATCTCAATCCCATCATCAATTTTTGTGTAAAATACGATGTACGGTTTAACAGGAAAGCTTCTGAGTTCTGGCAACAAATCATCTCTGCTTCTACCCATGCCAGGAAATTTAGCTAACTTTGGGAAGCAATTGAGAATTTTAGCGATTTCTGTATCTACTGCGATTTGATTATTTTGGGCAATATAAACCCATATATCTTCTAAATCTTGTTCAGCTAGTTTGGAAAGTCTGTAGCTATTCATGTAACTCTTTATTTACCTAGCTGATCCTGTCCTCTTGCTTTAATCTTTTCCAGCAAATGGGGTAAAGACTCATCGTTATATTCGCTGTATTCTCCATTTTTTAACTGTTCCGCACCTAAAGCTACATCCCGTTTCAATGCTTCAAACTTTAGCTTTTGCAATTCTGACTCTGCAAGCTGTAAACGTTCTTGAGTTTGTTGAAAACTAGCCACATCTTGAATGACAATTTCTGCTTTACCGTTAACAGTGAGAACGAGAGGAGATTTTGTAGCTTTGATGTGTTCGATAAACTGTTTGACGTTGCGTTTGAAGTCTGTGAGTGGGTGAATATTTTCTAGGTTAATCATAAAATATCGTATTTAATTCAGTCTTTTTTCCATATTGTATATGCTGAAATCAGGATTTACGCAACTGACATAATTCTCTGATTGTGCTTTTATAGAGATAGGTGAAGTTTTGTAAATAAAATTGACTACTATAGTTACGCCCACAACCACTACACTGCCAACCGCTTGGCATCGTTTAAAACCTATTTGGCAAGGTGAAGGAGAGGAAATTCAAAAAGGTTTACCTCACACTCAGTTAGCACCTGCTTGGCAATTACTACTTTTAGGTGATGGTTCTCCAACCAGACATTTACAATTACTCACTTGTGAACCCACAGAAGTAGACGTAATAGATATGTCTTTAATTGGCAATATTTCAGATAACGCCCCTAGCTTAATTGAAGCCGTACCAGGTCCAAGACTGCGGCGACAGGTATGGCTGCGGACTGCTTCCGGTAAAAGATTGGGTTATGCTACTTCTTGGTGGGAAGCGAGTCATGTAGATGAATTTTTGCAAAATCGGTCTTTACCAATTTGGGCAAGTTTAGCCCGTATCCGTACAGAATTGTATAGAGATATTCGCGGAATTTATTGTGGTTACTCAGAAGCCTTAGAGTTAGGATTTGAGCAAGCTGGACCATTTTGGGGTCGCCATTATTTGTTTTGGCATCATGGACAACCACTCACCTTAATTTATGAAGTTTTTTCGCCTTATTTAACTAAATATTTAGGTCAGACACAGTTGAGTGGTAGTAATGATTGAATTAGGATAACTATCCCACCGTATTGGAATGACATCTCACTCAAGATGCAAATTAATTTCAACAAGATTCCATTGGGAATTTGACAAAACAAGTTCAATAAAATATCTATCAACAATAACTTACTGTTTTTCTTCTCGTTAACAATAAGATTCCCTAATTCTTCAAGAAGTGGGGAATCTGAGCGAGATTAAATGAGCTTGGTTTGATTCAAAACATCAAATCAGTAATTTGTTCGCAATTATTTATAGGTATAACTTGTAATGGCACTACCTATTGTGTCTAGTGTGATCAAGAAAAAAAAGAAACCGTCTTTAATCGTAACCCTGTCAACTGCTGGGTTATTGATTGGTGCTGGAAGTGCTGCATATTGGTTTTTCACCCAAGGACAACCATTATCTAGAAATTTGCCAGTGGGTGCAAATATTATTCCTCAAGATGCTTTGTTTGCAGTTTCCTTGACAACAGATACTCAACAATGGAAAAAGTTAAGGGAGTTTGGGACACCAGAAACTCAAAAAGCACTGGATAAAAATTTAATCAAGTTGCAACAACGCTTGTTAACTAACAATGGTTATAACTTCGAGAAAGATATTCAACCCTGGGTAGGGGATGAAGTAACGATCGCTGTTTTAGCTCCTTCATTAGAGAATAAAACATCTAAACAAGTAGCCACTGATGCTGAGATTTATGAACAGTCAATGGTGATGATTTTACCAATCAAAAATCCCGAAACTGCCAAAAGTATTTTGGCACAACCTAAATCATTGAAACAAGGTAAATGGATTGAGCGCACTTATCAAGGCATCACGATTAAACAAACCCAAGAACAAGCTGGACAAAAGCTTTCGGCTGCATTAATAGATCAGCATTTTATTGTGATTACAGATAATGCTAAAACCACTGAAAGAACAATTGATGCCTATAAAAATCAAGCTTCTTTGGCAACATTAGAAGGCTTTGCCACAAACTTCTCAAAAACAAGCAGTTATAAACCTTTTGCTCAATTTTATATCAATGTACCAATAGCTGCCAAAATAGCAGCAGCGGCTCCTAATCGACGTTTACCCGCTCAGGTACTGACGCAACTTCAAAATAACCAAGGTGTGGCGGGAACTATTACCTTAGAACCACAAGGAGTTAGGTTAAAGGGTGTTTCTTGGTTAAACCCCAATAGTAAGCGCGTGCTGGCGGTAGAAAATAAAGCTGGCAGTATGCAAAATCGCCTTCCCAGCGAAACTTTAATGATGTTGACTGGCAGTAACTTACAGCGTTTGTGGACAGACTATGTTTCTACTTCTAAAGGAAATCCTTTGTCACCTATCAAGCCAGAAAAACTGCGACAGAGTGTAAAATCTTTGACAAATTTGGATTTAGAAAAAGATTTACTCAGTTGGATGAAAGGGGAATTTTCAGTTGCTGTAATTCCTAATACGCCAAAAGATGCAGCACCTGATAATTTTCGGGCTGGTTTAGTGTTTATGATTAAGGCTAGTGATGCTCAGGGAAATTTACGCCAATCTGCGGAAACTGCTTTACAAAATCTCGATGAAGTAGTGAAAAATCAATATCAGTTTAAAGTCGAGCCTGGTACTGTGGCGGGTAAACCTGTTGTGAACTGGATTTCACCTTTTGGGACTTTAACTGCTACTCATGGTTGGTTAGATGAAGATGTGCTTTTCTTCGTTTTGGGCGCTCCTGTCAGTGATACAATTGTTCCTAAACCCAACAACACACTAGCCAGCACTCGCCCTTTTCAACAAACAGTTCCCTCTGAACTTAATCCACCCAAAGGACAATTTTTCTTAGATATGGAACGGGCGGTTAAAAGTTTTACTTTCAATACTGCATCTCCCAGTCAACAAGCATTACTAGCAGCAATACACACTGTTGGGGTGACAACTGCTGTCAAAGATAATCGTAGTCAACAATATGACATTTTTCTGGAACTGAAAAAGGGTGATAGGTGACTGGGGACTGGGGACTGGGTAATCAATTTTATGTTTCCCAATCAACTGTCAACTATCAACTGTCAACTATCAACTATCAACTATCACCAAAACTAGATAGGATCAAATCAGGATAGTTGGAATGCTTTCAGTACAAAGTATCAGAGTTTGAGTTAAATTAATTCTCTAACTGGAACTGATAACTAACGTAAGTTGCTAGTTATGCAATAAAGGCTCTCAAATAGAAGTGAAAAGGAGAAATATACAGGAAAAAACCAGGGAATACCATCATAATTGATTCTTTATCCTGACTCCTGTACGGGCGAAGTAGGGGCGAAGTAGGGGCGAAGCCTGCCTGTCGGCAGACAGGCATTCGGAAAATAGCCTTTTCATAAAATTGATCATTGGTCGGACGAATGCTTCGCCCTTACAGGAAAATAGGCTGTGACAAAAATTGATCGATCATTGGTCGGCCGAATGCTTCGCCCCTACGACTCCTATTCTTAACTAGCAACTTGGGTTAAATAACTGATAACTGATAACTGATCACTGATTTACTGGAGAGAATTGTTTATGAATCTGGTTGTACTCCAGAACTGGCTAGATAATGCCTCCTTTGCTGTTTTGTTCTGCACTATGCTGGTGTATTGGGTGGGGGCGGCTTTTCCGAGTTTATCGGTGACTGCGGCTTTGGGGACGGCTGGAATGGCGATCGCTAATTTGTGTATTGCTACTCTTTTAGGGGCAAGATGGATTGAAGCTGGTTATTTCCCTCTCAGCAATCTTTATGAGTCTCTATTTTTCCTCACTTGGGGAATTACTGCTGTCCATCTCATTGCTGAAAATACGAGTCGTAGCAAGTTAGTGGGGGTTGTAACTGCTCCTGTAGCGATGGGAATTACAGCTTTTGCTACTTTAACCTTACCTTCAGAAATGCAGGTTTCTGAACCTTTAGTACCGGCTTTAAAGTCGAATTGGTTGATGATGCACGTCAGTGTGATGATGTTGAGTTATTCGGCTTTGATGGTGGGTTCTTTGTTGGCGATCGCTTTCTTAATTGTCACTCGCGGCCAAAACATTCAATTACAAGGAAGTTCTTTTGGTAATGGTGGTTATCGCACCAATGGTTACAAACTTATCAAGGCTGAAGAATTAGTCACAGAAACCCTAACTCCTGCATCGGAAAATAATGGTTTTTCCCGGTTGGAAAGTAATAACAATGGGAATGGTACTGCTGTTTTAGATGCGGTAAAAATTACCTCTGTTGCTACTGCGGAAATTCTTTCTCCTCAACGTCTTACCCTAGCAGAAACCCTAGATAATATTAGTTATCGCGTTATTGGTTTGGGTTTTCCCCTACTCACAATTGGTATTATAGCCGGTGGTGTTTGGGCTAATGAAGCTTGGGGTTCTTATTGGAGTTGGGACCCAAAGGAAACTTGGGCTTTAATTACTTGGTTAGTTTTTGCTGCTTATCTTCATGCGAGAATTACTCGCGGTTGGCAAGGTAGAAAACCGGCAATTTTAGCTGCTGGTGGTTTTGTTGTAGTTTGGATTTGTTATTTAGGTGTGAATCTTTTGGGTAAAGGTTTACATTCCTACGGTTGGTTTTTCTAGTTTCAGCAGTCAGCTTTCAGCTTTCAGCTTTTGATGTGTTGATCATTAATTCCTCCTTTCTGTTGAGAGGGGGAATATTTTTTGATCTCACGCAGAGGCGCAGAGGCGCAAAGATACAAAGAAAAATTCAGGAGAAGTTATAACGTATAATATTCTTGAATATATTTGGTTTGATGAATTTCAAGGTAATATCTGTGAGTCATCAATTTGCAATGCTAAACCAAAATGATGTAATTTCTGTGAATCCAGAAAATTTTGACAGATTAGATGTATCTAAAACTATGACAGCTAGTGAATTAATAGAAGTAATTAAAGAATATATAGGTTCTGATGATCAAGACGCAAAACTGTTTACAGAAGGTATGGAAGCAAAGGTACTCAGACCTGGTGATGGTTGGAAAAAGGTTAAAATCAGGGTTTGCATAGAATTTGAACCTGATGAACCGACAGTCAAAGAAATAGTTGTGAATAATAATTCAAAATTAAATCAAGAAACTTCACCGTTAGATGATTTAAGAGAAAAATTGAAATATACTGAATGAATAGAATCAAGTTTGTAGAGTGCATCAGACGCACCCTACAATATGCAATTAAAGATTAAAAACCTTGTCGATAACCAACGCTCACACCATAGGAATTAGGTGGGCTGATATCGCTACCAGCATCATTTTTGTAGGAGCTTATGCCCAAATATTTAAATTCAACAAAAGCATTACCTTTTTTGGCGACTTCATATTGAAGACCTACTTTACCTTGATAAGCAAAAGATGAGCCAATACCAAGGTCTATATCATCAAGCTTACCGCTAATTAAACCAACACCTATACCAGCACCAATGTAGGGACGAAATTTAGAGCCAGTCGGGATATCATAGTAGCCGTTCACCAGTACAGTAGTTGCACTCACATTACCTGTAGCTGTAAAAGAGTCACTATTCAAATTACCTTTATTAACACCAAAAGAAGCATTACTAACTTCTAGTTCAGCGCGAGCATCTTTCCACTGATAACCAGCAGCTATGCTATATTGAAATGCAGAATCTAAGTTTAAGCTACCGCTGAGATCGGAGTTTTCTGCTTTTAGATCATTTGGGAAAGCACCACCAACACTTCCACTTAGATACCAATAGTTACTTCCAGGTTGACTAGAATCAAACAAATCAGCATCCCTATTCTGAGCTACTAAATTAGATGAATTAGACTGCTTGTTAGTAGGTAATAAAGGACTTTGTGCCATGAGATCAGCGGCTTTCCTAGAAACTTCCTCAGCTTGAACAGAGGTAGTCAGTAAAGTAGCTGATATTAAAGATAGCAAATAACACCAGTTTTTTTTCATGTGTAGGTAAACTTTGATTTCAAACTAAAAAACGAAATTATCTTGTGCTGAAGATTGTATAGAAATTTACCCAATATTGCTGATCTACTATAGTTTCAACGATACCAGTAAAACTTCTCTTTGTTCTAACTAGCTTTAGTTCCTGAATGAGTATTGAGCAACCACAACAACCTCTTTTTTTGTCCTTACACAAAAAAGTATCTCATCACTATATGTAATTGTCATCACTAACTAATTATCAGTATTTAAGCTCATAAAACTAATAAAACTAATAAAGTTAATAAATTTAATAAAGTTAGTGCAAATTAAGATACAATCCACAATACGAGCTTGAAAGAAAACTGGACTATGGATGGGAAAGAGTTAATCAAACTATTTAAAGATTGGGTAAAGCGCGAAAAAGAACAAGATTTAGATTTAGATCCTTGTGAAGAAGCAATTCTGGAATATTCTCTGCACGGTGAACCATACAAAAAGATGAAAATTCCCAATTATGCTCCCAGTACCATCATGATTATTAAAGGTCCCCAATTATTCAAGAAACTGGGTGATACCATAGGAACAGATATAAATAAAAAAAATTGTCGGTTAGTGCTAGACGAACTTTTAAAAAAAAAGAAAGAACTTGTCACAGAAGAGAACACTAAGCACATATCACAGATAAATTCACAGATAAATTCACAGATAAATTCACATATAAATTTGCTGGAAGCACCAGATGTAAGTGATTTTTATGGACGACAACAAGAACTGTCTGATTTACAAAAATGGATAGTTACCGAAAACTGTCGTGTGGTAGGTGTTTTGGGGATAAATGGTATTGGTAAATCTGCGCTAGTGAGGGAGTTAGTTGAAAAGGTTAAAAATGATTTTGATTATGTGATTTGGAAGAGTCTTGAATATTCCCCTTCCTTAGCAGAAATTTTAACTGATATAGAGTGCTATTTTGCATCAAATAATCCAGAAACAAATATAAATAGAAGAATTACAAATCTGATTAATTTATTAAATCAGCATCATTGTTTATTAATATTTGATCAATGGGAAGGAGTGATGGTAACTAGTGAATTACTGGACAATTATGATTTATTACTAAGAAAAATTGGAGATTTAGCACATAATAGCTGCTTGGTTTTTACCAGTATACAAAGACCAAGAGTAATGAATTTATTTGTCAATAGACAACAAATTAAGGAACTTTCATTATGCGGTTTACAAATTCAAGATGCTAAAAACCTATTGACAGATTTGGGAATTGTCAATTCAGGAATAGAACAACTAATTGACACATACAAAGGACATCCATTAGCTTTAATTCTGGCTTCTGAACCAATTAAAAACATTCACGATGGACAAATTTATGAATTTTTGGAAGGAACAATTTATATACCTGATGTGATCATGGGATTACTTGATAAACTTTTTTTTAATTTAACAAACTTAGAAATTCAAATTATGCAACAATTAGCAATAGCGACAGAGCCACTATTAATTGCTCAAATATCTCAAATTTTCCCCTTTAAAGGAGAAATTAGTCAAGCGATAGATAATTTATGGCAAGTGCGTTTGCTTGAAAAAGCTGATATATTAGCAGGAGGTAAAATTCTTTGGGTTCTGAATCCTTTAATTAAAAAATATATTAAAAGACGTTATAACTGATTGTAAAGGTTGATTACATGAAAAAAATCCGCAAAAACTTCCGTCAATACACCATCAGGGCTAAAATAACATTTTTAATCTTGATATTAAGTTTTACTGTTTGGGGATATTGGATTATTCATCCTCAAAATAATTTATTTATTGGGTTATATAATTATTATTTTTATAATACTTGGTGTAACAACTTTAAATTATCTGACAATTTATCTTGTGGTGAGGAAAGTTTATTTACACAAGAGAAATATTCAGATTTTCATGCAGGTAACTGGCAAAAAATTGTAGATTATTTTTCTCAAAAGAGAAATACAGCTCCAAATAACCCGGAAATTTTGATCTACCTTAATAATGCCAAATTGATGCAACAGGAGAAAGTCACTGGCAAAAAAAGTTACACTATTGCTGTTGCCGTTCCTATTAATCGAGACTCTGAAGGTATAGCAAAAGCTCTGTTAAGAGGTGCTGCACAAGTTCAGGAAGAATTTAACAAAAATCCTAAATATCCAGGTCTAAAAATTATCATTGTTAATGATAAAAATAACCCAAACACTGTGAATAAATTAGCTGAAGATATACTCTCTAAAAAAGACATAGTTGCAGTTATTGGACATTATGCCTCTGAACTCACTAAAGCCGCTTTACCAGTTTATCACAAGCATCAAATAGTTTTTATTTCTCCTGCTTCTACTGCTTTGCGATCAGATATTTTAGCTGGTAATACATATCCAAATAATTTTTTCTTTCGCACTGTTAATAGCGTTAAAGTTCAGACTACTCTACTGATTGAAAAATGGCAATTAGCTAAATTAGCTAAGGAAGAAAAAGTAGCTATTTTCTACACACCAAGTAGCACTTATAGCAAATCTGCTTTGGAAGAATTTCGGAAGCAATTGGATGCAAATAAGATAATTGCAATAGATATATCTCAACCTAACTTTATTCCTAATAAGATATTAAATGAAGTTAAAAAACAACGAGCTAAAGCACTTATTCTTATTCCCGATGGTCATGTTAATTCTCTCTCTTTCAAAAATACTTTAAGTATCATTGATGTTAATGAAAATCAATTACCGATGGGAGGACTGTGGGTTTTATATGATCCTCAAATACTCAATCGCAGAAATCTTGTCAAAAATCTTTTAATATTCATTCCTTGGCATCCTTTAACTTCTCCTAATCAGGAGGTTATTACCAAAGCCCAAAACCTTTGGGGAACAGGTAAGATAGATGCTCAAACTGCCATGTCTCATGATGCTACTTTGGTGTTGACAAAAGCTCTGGAAAAACTAAATATCAACGATTCTTTGCAAAAACAAAGATTAGATATACAGCAGCATTTAAGAAGTCTACAGGTTATAGGAGGTGCTTCGGGTACTATTTCTTTTGATCAGGATGGAGATAGGAAAGAAAATATTTCTCAAATAGTCCGTGTTGTACCTACTCAATGTTCTACCTATGGGGCTATGTTTGTACCGATTAACTATAATGTATCAGATTTAAAGTGTCTAGATCAGGAAGCATCCCAATTTTGAAAAAATGACAGCAGCAACACTAAAAAATCTCTTAAACTCTCTTACCTTTGTGTCCTTTGCGCCCTTTGCGGTTCAATCATATCAGTCCCGTGGAACATTTAAGTTCGTTAGATCAAAATAAATTTACACAAATTTACACATTTGGGATGCTCCCATATATAATGCTAAAATCTTAAAATCAACCCATATTTTATTAACCGAAAGGAGAGATAATTATGATCGAACCAGGAGATATTATTAGCAATCGTTATCATGTACTTCAAGAATTAGGAGATGGGAATTTTGGTAAGACTTTTGAGGTAGAAGATAGCTTAATGGGTGATCATAAAGTCATTAAGGTTTTAAGGTTCGGAAATTCTAGCAATCCGAAAGTGGTGGAACTTTTTGAACAAGAATATGATGTATTGAAAAAATTAAATCATCCAGGAATTCCCAAGGTGAAAGTGGATGGTTATCTCAAATTTCGTTGTATTCACACCCAGGAAATTTTACATGGGTTAGTAATGGAGAAAATCGCTGGACAGGATTTAGGTGAATGGCTAAAACAAAATCAAAAAATTCCTAACACCAAACTAGCTATTGAATGGCTAAAACAACTAATTGATATTTTAGATCATGTTCATAGTCAAAACTATTTACATCGGGATATTAAGCCAGATAACATTATGTTAAAACCTGATGGTCAATTAGTATTAATTGATTTTGGGATTGTTAAAGAAGCTACTCAAAAAACTCAAAAGCAAACTATTCCTGGTACACAAATTGGCACACCTGGTTATTGTTCACCAGAACAAGAAAATGGCATAGGGGTAACTTATCAATCTGATTTTTTTTCTTTGGGTCGTACTTTTGTTCATTTACTAACTGGAATTTATCCTGGAAATGGAAACTTGCAACTAGATCCAAGAAAATCAAAGTTATTATGGCGAGATGAAGCTCCAGAAATTTCTGAAGAATTTAAAGATTTAATTGATGATTTAATAGAGCATCAACCACGAGACAGACCAAGAAATACGCAGGAAATTTTGCAGGAAATCAAAGAAATTGCAGCAGATAATAAGCCAACTTTATTTCCTGTACCAATTGTTTTTTTAAGTTTTGCTCTCAATCTAGTTTTCTTGACTTTACTAGCTATGGTAAATATATTAACGCTAGGCTGGAAAGTGTTTTTCTTAGTTGTCGTCTGTGTAATTGGTGGGTTTCTCTTTTTACCTTTGATTAAATATTTATTATAATTTGTGATCATTAAACTTATGAATTTCAATCTATCCTTGTCAACTAAAATCATGCACTAGCAGCAACAGAAAAATGAGCTTATGGACTCCTCTCCACGCCCAAATACATCGTACTATCCGCGCTCGTCATTTATTTGAGCGTCACCAAAATCTATTAGTCGCAGTTTCCGGTGGTCAAGATTCTTTATGCTTAATTAAATTATTATTAGATTTACAACCTAAATGGGGATGGAATCTAGCTATAGCCCATTGTGATCATCGTTGGCGTTCTGACTCTCCAGCTAATGCGGATCATGTCCAAAATTTAGCACAAACTTGGAATATACCTTTTTATTTAGAAACAGCTATAAATCCTGTTAATAGTGAAGCTACAGCTAGAAATTGGCGTTATCAGGTTTTAACGAATATTGCCCAAACATATAATTATCAATATATCATTACTGGACATACAGCCAGCGATCGCGCGGAAACTTTACTCTACAACCTTATGCGCGGTACTGGTGCTGACGGTTTACAAGCTTTAACTTGGCAACGTCCAATGACTGACAATATTACCCTAGTACGTCCACTTTTAGAAGTTACTCGCACCCAAACTGAGCAATTTTGTCAGGATTTTAATTTACCAATTTGGGAAGATTCCACAAATCAAAATTTACAATATGCTCGTAATCGCATACGTAACGAACTTTTACCATATCTCAAGCAAAATTTCAACCCCCAAGTAGAATCTCACCTAGCACAAACAGCAGAACTACTGCAAGCAGAGGTAGAATATCTAGAACAAACAGCCCGTCAATTGCGGTTAGAAGCCTCAGTAAAGGGTGAGAAAGAAGATTTACAACTCAATCGTCATCTTTTAAAAAAACAACCCCTAGCTTTGCAACGTCGGGTGATGCGTCAGGTATTACAGGAAATATTACCTGATGCTCCCAACTTTGAACACATTGAAAAAATCACAGCTTTAATTACAGCACCCAACCGTTCTCAAACTGATCCTTTTCCCGGTGGAGCGATCGCTCAAGTACAAGGTGAGTGGATATGTATAATCAAGAAGCAAGGATGAGTGAGATTTTCATCCTCATCCTTTCTAAGAAGCTAACAAATCCAATTGAGGAATCAAACTTTTAATAGTCTGACGCATCTGGGTAATAGTCTGAAGTTGAGAATCACCACTTTCTTGAACATGATTTACAGATTCAGAAACAGCTTGTAGCTTATCCCGTAAACCATCCAAACAATCCTGAATAGGTTGTAAAGCTTCTTGATAAAGATTGACCTTACCCCAACATTCAGCAGTTGTAGTTTGCAAGTTCAGTAATTGTGCTTCCAGTGATTTAATTTCTTGACGCTGAGACTCTAACTCATGGGTTTGATGTTCTATTTCCCCTTGCTTGCTTTCAATATCAGCACTCAGTTGCTGAATCTGCTATATAAAACCTAGACAAAACTAGACTTTACTTTCTACTTCAACGGGAGCATGGGAGCAGTTATCCCTCAGTAGACTTTCACGCCTTAGCCAGACGCGATTGTGTTCCAATTAAGTTTCTGAAAAAGACTACCAC